>JBBRGM010000254.1:0-6931 GCA_038240725.1 Burkholderiales bacterium
GCAGCAGCAGCCTCAGCACTTCGCGGAGATATGGGTCATCGTCAGCGATTACGATCGTCAGTCTTCGTTCAGCCATTAGCCCACCTTGTTCAAGACCTGCATATCAACCGATTGTCGACGGCCATCGTGCGCAACTCAGGAATTGTAGTTACGAGCCGCGACACGGAACCCGGGCACCTGTGTGCCACGTGCACATCGCTGTCAGTGATCCAACGCTGGACTCAAGACGACACAGTTCCGGCCACCATGTTTAGCCTCGTACAGAGCACGATCCGCAGCAAGCACCATCTCCCGCGCGGACGACCGGCCGGACAGGTCTGCAACGCCTACGCTGAAGGTCACGGAAAGCGACTCGCCCTTGTCGCTCTCATGGGCAAGCGTCGCGAATTGTTCCCGTAGCTTGTCCATCACGACAGCTGCTTTCGCTGCATCGGTGTTGCACAGTACCGCCGCGAATTCCTCGCCGCCGTAGCGAGCCACAACGTCGGTCTTGCGCAAACGCTGCCGCAGGAAGCGGGCAAGCGTCTGCAGCACGCGATCCCCGGTCGGATGACCGTGGCGGTCGTTGACGAGCTTGAACTGGTCGACGTCGATCATGGCGAGCGAGAGCGGTTGCTGATTGCGCAACGCGCGCGCGACCTCGGTTTCCAACAGCTGATGCAGTCGCGAGTGATTGGCCAGCCCGGTCAGGCTGTCCTGTACCATCAGCGCGCGCAAGACGCGATAGCGCTCCACGCGGCTGCTGGCAACCGAGGTCAGTTGAGCAGGAAGAATCGGCTTGGTCAGAAACTCATCGCCGCCGAGACCCATCGCAGCGAGCTGCCGGTCGAAGTCGGCTTCCACCGATAGAAACACGATCGGCAGGCTGATGAAGGCGTCCATTTGCCGGATGACACGCGCTAGAGCGTCGCCTGTGCAACCCGGCAAATACATATCCATCAATACCAGCTCGGGCTGAAAGGATGCCAACTGCACGAGTAGCTGACTGGGATCGCCGACTTCGCAAGTCAGCATGCCGGCCTGGCGCAAAACCGCTGAGTAGAATGCCGCCTGGTCTTCGGAGTCTTCCACGACCATGACCCGGTACGGCTCGGCGGCGCCGTGCACGCCAAGCTCGTCCAGTCGGTCTACGAGAGCGCTGGTTTTGACCGGTCGCATAAAGTAGGCGACCCCCCCAGCTTGCGCTGCGCGCAGCCGCGTCTCGAGATCGTCACGCTCCGAAACAAAGATCAGCGAGGGCGGCGCGGCAAATTCCTGGCGTAAGCGATCACCGCAACAGGTACCGGCTGATTCGAGCTGCGATACATCCATCAGCAGCGCTGTCGGTAAACGGCGTTGACAAGCCTCGATCAATTCGTTTGCATCGGCGAAAATTGCGACCTCATAGGCAAAGCCTTCGAGTTGCTCGCGAATCCCGTCGATCCAGCCGTCCGCATCGCGCAGCGTATATACGAGTTTCACGGTCTCCGCTGGGGGCGCCATCGCAGATACGGACGCCGGCTTGGGAGACCGGATCATCGGCTCACGCGGATAGTCTGCCGAGCGAATCAGCGCCTGCAGAAGGGTGTCGACGTGTGATAGCTCATGTGCGTCCAGCGCGTCGACGCTCGCGGCGATCGGCTTGAGCCGCAGCTCGAGTGCGCGTGCTGCATCCGAGACGTGCGGAAAGCCGAACGTCGTCGCGGAACCGGTGAGACTGTGTACGCTACGATGCAGCGTCTCTCGCAGCTCGGACGAGGCGTTGCCCGCGGATAATTCTTGATACAACGTCGCGATCTCTTTGAGTCTGCTCGGCAGCGCTGCAGCGAAAGCGTCTGCGATTTGCGCCACGGCATCGACGTAGTGGCTGGCTGGAGCGTCCTGAACAGCTGGCTGTGACGTAGCCGGCCTCGCATTATGGGTCGCCCAGAGCTCGCTCATCTGTCGCGACAAGGTCATCGGATCGAATGGCTTGGGTATAACATCGAGTGCACCCAGCGCCTTCAGCTCAGCGATCTCATGCGGCTGCACCTTCGCAGTCATGAACACGGCCGGCACGCCCTGCGACTCGGGCATGGCTCGCAGCCGCTTGAGCGTGGTGGGACCGTCCATGCCCGGCATCATTACATCGAGCACGATCAAGTCCGGCTTGAAGCTGGAAAAAGCGCTCAGTGCCTGCTCGCCTGAGCTGCAGGCTTCAACAGTGAAGCCTCCGACAGCTTCGAGCGCCAACGTCGCCACCTCGCGGATGTCCGCTTCGTCTTCGACGTACAGGATGCGCATTGGCTAGGACTCCTTCATTTTCGCATCGCTAGGGAACGGAAACCATCTCCGCCATTCCCGTCACTCGCTTGATGACGGCCAACAGGTGCTGATTGCTCGTATTGCCCTTGGTCAGCGTCGCAGCCACCGATCTCGCTTGGTCGAGATCTAGATTCTGCGCCGTGAACACGATCACCGGCGGCGGTGCTTCGAGCTCGTTCAGTTCAGTCAATAGTTCCCAGCCCGATCCGTCCTGCAGTTCCAGATCCAAGATAACCAGCGAATAAGTATTGCAGGCGAGGAGCGCCGATGCCTCGCTTACACTCGACGCAAAATCGAAATCGGCGAGGTCTGCTGCGATCGCAGACACCACCTGCTTGACGTCGGCATCGTCCTCGACGTGGAGGATGCGTGCGTTGCCGCGATGCTTCCCGCCGACGCCGCCACGAACCATCTCGAGCAGCTTGCCATGGTCGAGCGGCTTGTCGAGCCACGCAACCACTTGCGAAGCGCTTTCGTTCAAGCGCATGCGGCCATTCTCGGCGTCAATGGAAATCACTACGATCGGCAACGTGCGGGTCGCCGGTCGTTGACGTAGCTCCCGAATCAGCTCGATGCCATCGCCATCGGGCAGGATCAGGTCGAGCGTGACAGCCGCGTAGCGCTGGTCGGCGAGCAGCGTGCGCGCAGCCGAGAGTGTCGGCGCAATCTGCGTTCTGAAGCCGCCTGCTTGCAGAATTGTGGCGATGGCGGAGGCGGTTTGCGGATCGTCTTCGCAGACGAGCACGCAGTGCTCGCTCGCGCCGCTTGGATGCGCAACGACGCTCGGATCTTCAGGCACATCGGGGAAACTCACGTAAAAGGTGCTTCCGCTGCCGATCTCGCTGTCGAATCCAACCTCTCCGCCGTGCTTTTCGACGATCGCTTTGATGATGCTCAGTCCCAATCCCGTGCCGCCTTTTTGGCGGCTGTCGGTCGAATCGGCCTGGCTGAATTTCCCGAAAATCTTGTCGCGGAAATCCAGCGGAATTCCTGGACCGTGATCGATGACGCAGATACGCAAAGCTGCGCCGGTTCGATTGGCGGTTACTTCGACCACACCCGGCGAGGGCGAGAACTTGGCTGCGTTCGAGAGCAGGTTGGCCATCACCTGCATGAACCGGTCGCTATCTACCAGAACGGTCCGATCGGGGATTTCTCCGAGGATCTCGAAACTCACACCCAGTTGCTCACCGTAAGCGCGAGTCGCCTCGACCGCCTGTTCCAGCAGCGGGCGCAATCGGTGAGATTGCAGATCGAAGCGCATCTTGCCCGACTCGATCTTCTCCATATCGAGGATGTCGTTGATCAATCGCACGAGACGCTCGCTGTTGTTGTACGCGATCGCGATCAATTTTTTCGCTTGCGCCGGCAACTCGCCGACGGCTCCGCCGGCGATCAGCCCCAGCGACCCGCGAATCGACGTCAACGGCGTGCGCAGCTCGTGACTCACGGTAGACACGAACTCGTTTTTCATGCGATCGATTTTCTTGCGTTCGGAGGCGTCGCGTACGACTGAAATGAACATCGGCAACTCGTGCGGCCGACGCACGAGTTGCATGGTGACATCGACCGGAAACTCGGTCCCGTCCGAGCGGCGATATACGGTTTCGAACTGGCGAAGGTTCACCGCCCCTTGTAGAAACGGCTCGACGCTAAGCCGGTATGCGCTCTCTGTGATATCGGGGCGTATATCCCAAGGTGTCATCTTGAGCAACTCATCGCGCGAATGACCCAGAGCGTCGGCGGTTCCTTGATTGACGTAGTTGAAGCGAAATGTCTCCGCGTCGTACATCAGAATCATGTCGAGCGTGTGATCCAGCACGTCCTTGAACCGGTTCAGTGCTGCCGTCACCCGTACACGCTCCTCGACATTGCGCGAGACGCCGATGACCAGGACGGTACGCTGCGTGGCCTCATCTCGCACCGGGCGAAAAGACGTTTCGGTCCAGGTCCAAGTGCCGTCCTGCCGACGCAACCTGCATGTCACGACTTTGACGACGTTGTCGCGGACGACCTCACCATACAAGCGCTGGGCCTCTTCCGTGTCATCGGGGTGAATGAACTCCGAGACGAGGCCGCCGACGAGTTCCTCTGGTTTGTAGCCGAGTGCAGCAAGACTCGCGGGCGACACATACGTCAGTGCGCCGCGCGGCGTGATGCGCAGGATCATATCGCTCGAGTTGTCCGCTAACAGTCGATGGCTCTCTTCGCTTTCACGCAGAGCTTGCTCGATGTGTTTTTGCGGAGTGATGTCGGTGAGAATGCCGACGAGATACGCGCTGCCGGAAATATCGACTCGCTGCTTGCTCTTGAGCAGCCACACCATACCGCCGTCGGTCGCGAGCTCCGAGCTTTCGACGAGCAGTGGATGCTGCATCGCCAGGGCCTGATCGTCCTCCGCCCAAACCCGCGCGACCAGTTCGGCTGGGTATACATCCGGGTCGCTGCGTCCGATCAGGGCCTCTCGGTCTCGTTCGACCATCTCGCAGAAACGTTGATTGAGCAGCACCCAGCGGTGCTCCGAATCTTTGACGAACACCGGCTGCGGGATGCCATCGATGATGGCGTTGAGAAATTTTTGGCTGCGCTCCACGGCGAGCTCGGATTGCTTGCGGTCGGTGATATCGTGCAGCGCTCCCGCAAATCGCACCGCATCGCCGTTTATGTCCCAGGATGCCTGGCCACGGGCGTGGAACCATTTGTATTCGCCCGACCCGACGCGCAACCGGTATTCCACGTCGTAGGGCACGCGCTGGGTCAAATGCGCTCGCAATGCCAACGACGTGGGCTCGCGATCCTCCGGATGCAGGCGTTGTTCGAACGAATCGCGCACGGGTTCAAACTCCGCGTCGCTGCAGTACAGCAGCTCCTTGTAGCGCGGAGAGTAGTAGCAGTAACCGGTCGTGATGTTCCAGTCCCAGATGCCGTCGTGGGTTCCTTGCACCACGAGTTGAAAGCGCTGCTCGCCCTCGAGGACCGCTGCCTCGGCTTGCTTGCGCGCGCTGATATCTTCGATCTGGGAGATAAAATGCACCGGCAGCCCTTCCTCGCTCCTGACAAGCGAGACACTCAGCAGCGCCCAGACGACGTGCCCATCCTTGTGCAGGTAGCGCTTCTCCATTTGGTAGGTTTGGATCTCGCCGCTTAGCACGCGTGCCACGTTATCGAGGTCCGCGGCGAGGTCGTCGGGATGGGTAATGTCATGAAAGGCGAGCGCGAGCAGCTCCGGCTCACTGTAGCCGAGGCTCCGGCAGATCGCGCGGTTCACTTGCAGCCAGCGACCGTCGATCGCAACCAGCGCCATACCGATGGCCGCGGAATCGAACGAGCTGCGAAACCGCGTCTCGCTTTCCTGCAATGCGCGCTGCGTTCGAGTGCGCTCCGCCATTTCCTCCTGCAGTAGCGCATTCGTCTGCGAAAGCGCCTCGGCTTGCTGCGACAGGTGCGCATTTCGCTCGCGCAGCTCTTCTGCGAATCTCGCAGATCGATCGGCAAGATGCACGTCGAACAGGGAGATCAGCAGCGTCGATGCGAGAAACATAAACGCAAACACGCCGATGCTGCCGGCAAGCCATACATTGTTTATGTCCTGCGGGCTGACGGTACAGATACTGTCCGGCGCGAACTGCGCGGCGGCCATGCCCGTGTAGTGCATGCCGGAGATCGCCGCCCCCATGAGAAGCGCACTGCCGATGCGAGCCCAGAACGCCGAGCCCATTGTGCCGGCACGCAATCGGAAGACGATCCACAAAGCCGCGATCGCGGCGACAACCGCGATGACAATGGAGAAACCGAGCAGCACTGTGTCGTAGCGTATCGCCGGCTGCATCTCCATCGCCGCCATGCCCGTGTAGTGCATCGACGCGATGCCCGCGCCCATCAGTGCGCCGCCGCTCAGCAATCTCCGCAGACTCAGAGTACCGCGGTTGATCGTGTATAGCGCAAAGCCGGATACGAGGCACGCGATCGCCAGCGAGAGCAGTGTGACGGGCACGTTGTACGACATGCGTATCGGCAGTTTCAACGCCAGCATGCCGATGAAGTGCATCGACCAGATGCCGATACCCATTGATATCGCGCCACCAACGAGCCAGTAGCGCGCAGACTTTCTGCCGCTGGACGAGGCCACGCGGGAAGCCAGATCGATAGCCACATACGACGCAATGACGGCGACGATGATGGACAGAAGAACGAGCGGCACACTGTAACTAGCGTTCACGTTGCGTCTCGATAATGAGGGCTATCTTGTAGGTGCTGCGGCTGTGCTTACGTGCAAATAACGGATAAATGCGAGCCAAGTTGAGCGCGTTGCGCCCGTGACGAGTGGGTCTGCGCTCCGGCCTTGTTTCCGACGACCTGCTTGGGCCTAAGCCAGCGACTTAAGGTGAGGTTTTATGCCGCGCTGCCGATATACACCGCTATGGCCGGAAAGCGATGCGCGTCTGCCTGGATGACGAACAGGGCATGCCTTCGGAACCGGCCTGAGCAACGCAATCACCGGATACTTACGTTGTAAGAGGAGTTGGAAGGCTATGCTTTCGACTCTGAAGATCGGCGCGCGTTTGACCCTGCTCGTTTCCTCGCTGTGCCTGCTGCTGCTGATCGTGGGCGTCATTGGCCTGGTGGGCCAGGCGGACACCAAGGAGCG
>JBBRGM010000255.1:0-6921 GCA_038240725.1 Burkholderiales bacterium
CCGACTTTCGACCTTTTGATTTGGTCGCCGTAAAGCGGTCATCCAGGCGATAGACGAGAAACGGAGAGGATCACTCTCGCGCCAATACCAGCTCATCCAGCATTCTTTGGTAGCTAAGGTCGCACGCTATTAGTTCGACCACTACGCGTTAGGGCGCACACAACATCTCGCGCATGAGCATACTCGCGCGCCTGCGCGGCTGATCATCGCCGATACCGAACCCTGGCGTCCGCGACGAACCGGTCAGACGGAAACCGGCACCGCTTCGCAACAGAGCGGCCGGGCCGCCGTGTGATTGTCCCCTGACCTCATGCTCACCGAAGTGGCGAATGGCGGGCTGGCCACAGCGCTGGACCTCGGCGAGACACTCCGCAGCGGGGCGGACCTGCCGGACCTGGTCGTCACTGCAAGTAGTTTGCGATTCGCCATATCGATCGGCTTGCGCACGAGGCGAGGTCAGCCGTCACAATCGACGTCGGCGCGGCACGAACATGCCGACCTCAGCCCGATAGCGGCGGTAGCCATCGCCGAATTGGGCGATGAGGTCGCGTTCTTCGAACCAGATGCCAACGAAGATGTAGCTGGTGGTCCCGATCGAGAACAGTAAGTGCCCTGCCGTCATGACCGGCACCGCCCAGACACTGAGCAGGAGGCCGAGATACAGGGGATGACGCACGTAACTGTAGAACAGCGGCTTCGTGAGCCGAGGTGCGGGGATCTCGTGACCGGTCAGGCGTGCGAATACCTGGTGCAGTCCGAACAGCTCGAAATGGTTGATGAGGAACGTACTGACCAGCACCAACACCCATCCGAGCCAGAACACGGCCCAGAGAAGCTGCGCGGCGGCAGGGTTGTCGATCCGCCAGATGATCGGCACCGGGATCGGCAGCCATAGCCAGAACAGAAGCGCAAGCGCGATGCTTGCGGCCAGCACGTACGTGCTTCGCTCCACCACGGGCGGCACGATTCGGGTCCACCAGCGCTTGAACGCGCGGCGCGCCATTACGCTGTGTTGCGCGGCGAACAGACCTAGCAGGAGTAAGTTCACGCATAGTGCTTTAGCCAATGGCGCGAAGGCGCCACTATCGACTGATTTCGGTACGAGCATGTTACCGCTGAACCCGATCAGGTAGAGAAGGGCCGCGATGGACACGCCGTACGCGACCAGGCCATACAAGAAGGAGAGAAATGCGCCCATTGCAGTATCCTTTGGTTGGGGGCACCACAGCGGGACACCGCCGAGGCGCGCGATACGGCGAGACGGCAGTCACGCTGCCGCTATAGCGCCGGGGCAGCGTACATCGCGAAAGTTTGCGTAACGATCTTGCCGTTGCTCACCAGGAAAGTGTCCGTACCGAGGGGTATCTCGTGGCCCACGCTCCAGGTGATATATGCCATGTTGCCCTCGACGCGCAGGCTTCTGAGTGAGAAGCGGTTGATGGCTTGCGGCGGGAGCGAGGCCATGAAACCCTCGAAGAAGTCGCTGATCTCCCGCCGGCCGTGATACGTTCTGCCTTCGCTGATGAAACGCGCGTCGTCGTCATAGTCTCTCACGATAGCGGCAATGCCCTTCTGGTCCAGAAAGGCCTGCAAGTGGTTGCGAACGACGGCTTCGGTGTCAGATGGCTTAATGTCCATGGTCGATTTTCTCCTTTCCGAGGTGAGCGTGAATAAGTCCGGCTGACACCGGACCAAAACGGCCCCAAGTGCGCGCCGAAGACCTGCAAGGTCGGTCCGATGACGGCGCCCCTCGCATCGTTACCGTGGCAAGTGGCGGGCTACAATATGTCGCAAGCTGCGCCGCGGCGCCCCACCAGGAGTCCCCGACAATTGATCGCATGTCCTCGATTGGCAGGTCGACAGGTGCGAGGCTTGCCATGAATCCGCCGAACTTGATCGCGCGTCCGCCATGAGCCAAGACATCCTCTCCGACGTCCTGCGCAGCGTGCGCCTGCGGGGAGTGCTTTACTTCTACATCAGCGGGAGTCGCGACTGGGTTGCCGAGGCGCCTCCTTCGCGCGAGATCGCAGCGGCCGTCATGCCGGATTCGGAGCACGTGATGGAGTACCACGTTGTCAACTCCGGGACCTGCTGGGGCGCGGTGGTGGGCGAAGCGCCGGTACGCTTGGAGACCGGCGATATCGTCCTCTTTCCGCATGGCGACCCTCACGTCATATCGAGCCAACCCGGAATGCGAGCGCCCTCGGACGCTGCCGGCTATTTCGACCGCCAACAGGAACGGGTACCTTTCATCCTGCATCTCGACGCGCGCGAGGTCCGTGTGAGCACGACTCCCGACGAGCCTTGCGACACGACCCTGGTATGCGGTTTCCTGGGCTGCGATCTGCGCCCCTTCAATCCTCTGGTCGCGGCGCTACCGCGACTCATGCATCTACGGGCTAACCATGGTCAGGATTGGATCGCACAATTCATGCGCCAGGCCGCGGCGGAATCCAAGAACAGGCGACCGGGCGGCGACGCGATGCTCGAACGCATGAGCGAGATGATGTTCATCGACGCCGTGCGTCGCTACGTCGATACGCTCCCCGCGGACAGCCGCGGCTGGCTCGCGGGTCTGAGGGACCATTTCGTGGGACGCGCCCTTACCCTCATGCACGGCGCGCCGGCGGCCGCGTGGACAGTAGACGAGCTAGGGCGGCGCATCGGACTATCGCGCTCGGCGCTTCACGAGCGCTTCGCCGACGTGATCGGACAGGCGCCCATGCAGTACCTCGCCAATTGGCGCATGCAGGTCGGGGCCGCGCTCCTGCGCGACACGACGGCCACCGTCGCATCGATAGCGCAGGAGGTTGGCTACGAATCCGAAGCGGCGTTCGCGCGGGCGTTCAAGCGATTGGTGGGCACACCGCCGGCGCTCTGGCGGCGGCAGACGAAGCATGTGAAAGAGTCGGTACGTGTCCCAGAGATGCCGGCACAGCCTGCTTCATGAGCATGAGTCTCGCACGCTCGAAAAGCGTTAATGATCGCTCGCGACATAGTCCCTTTGCCTGAGGGAGTATGTGTTAGAAGCTTAGCCGCGTTGCCCGGAAACGGTCGATGGTGAATGCCCGCTTTTGGCCATTCTCTGCCGGTGAGCAAATATCATCTGACACTGCCCGTTAGATCGAATCTTGGTCTATACAAATCACGCGCTCGTCGCAAGCGCTGCCCGGCCATCTCCGCCATACGCATTCGATGTATTTGGCACCGTCCCCAGGGTCTGCACCGATCCGGGACCCAGCTTGATCACGCGATCGGCCGACGCGATCGTTTCCGGACGATGGGCGATGATTACCCGCGTGATGTTCAGCGCGCGAATCGCGTCATTGACCACGCGCTCTCGCGCAACGTCGAGGTGGCTGGTTGCTTCGTCGAGCACGAGAATCTTCGGCTGTTTGTATAGTGCACGCGCCAATAGCACGCGTTGCTTTTGTCCTCCCGACAGTGCTGTCCCCATATCGCCGACCAGCGTGTTGTACAGCATCGGCATCGCCGCTATTTCTTGATGCACCGCCGCGATCTGCGCACAGCGCTCGATGCGCTCTTGATCCGGCTCCGCATCGAAGAAACAGATGTTGTCTGCGATAGATCCGGCGAACAGCTGATCTTCCTGCATCACGCTGCCGACGATGTCGCGCAGACGGTTGCAACCCAAAGCAGCCAGCGATACGCCGCCGACCAGCACTTCGCCATCGGTAGCCGGCAGCAGACCCAGCAGTACTTTTACCAGTGTCGTCTTACCGCAGCCGGAAGGGCCGATCACCGCAACCGATTCGCCTTCGCCGATACGCAGGCTGACGTTCTCGAGCACCAGCGGATCGGACTCGGAGTAGCGGAATGCGACGTTGCGCAACTCGATGTCGGCTCCATTCAGCGGGATCAAAGGATTCGCATGCCCGCTCGAGACTTCGTTCGAGGCAAGCGCGATATCGGCGACGCGCTCCGCGTGCAGGCCGAGCATCTTGAGCTCGACAACCTTGTCGATGAGCGAGACGATGCGGGAAATGAATTGCTGTTTGTACGCGACGAACGCGAACAGCATTCCTACCGACATGTTGCCGCTCAACACCAGCAGTGCGCCGATCCAGATCACCGCCACGTTCTCGATGCAGAACACGCCGCGGTTCATCGTCTTGAACCAGATGCCGAGTTGTTGAATGCGGATGCCGGCATTGAAGTTGTCCACCAGTTTGTTTTGATACACGGTGCGCCGCTGAATCTGGCGATTGAACAGCTTCACGCTTTGAATGCCGCGCACCGATTCCAGAAAACTGGATTGCTGTTTGGCTGAATGCAGAATCTGCTCTTCCTGCGCGAGCCGCAGCGGCCGGTAGAGTATTGCGCGAATCGCTGCATACAGAACGGCGCCGGCGCAGACGATGAGTGTCAGCTTGACGCTGTAGACCAGCATCATCGCCAGAATCAGAATGCTCATCAGCCCATCCATCACGCCCTCGAAGAAGCTGGTGGTCAATGTGCGCTGGATGACACTGACCGATTCGAAGCGCGATGCGACATCGCCCAGATGACGCTTCTCGAAGAAGCTCATCGGCAGATGCAGCAGGTGATGGAACAGATTGCTCAGTAACTGGTAATTCGCCGACGTGCCGATCACGGTGACCAGCCAGGAGCGGCCGGCGCTCAAGCCCACCTGAATCAAACCCAGCAGCAGAAAGCCGATTCCCAGCATCGTCAGCAGATCGCGATCCTCCGACACGATTGCACTGTCGATCACCACCTGCGAGAACAACGGTGCGGTGAGGCCGAGAACTTCGAGTCCCGCGGCGAGCAGCAGCATCTGCACGACGGCGACCTTGACGCCGGTGACACGTCCGAACAACTGCCGCAGGCCGATTCGTTGCCGTTCCTCGACGCGCCGGAAGTTCGCGGTCGGTGTCAGCTCGAGCGCGACGCCGGTGAAGTGCTTGGATGCGTCGCTCATCGTTATCACGCGCTGACCGGACGCGGGATCATGTACCACGAGCCCACGCGCATTCACCGCGGTCAGGACGACGAAGTGATTGAAGTCCCAATGCAGCACGCTCGGCAGCACCAGTTTGTCGAGATCGTGCAGCTCGACTTTTACCGGCCTGGACTTGAGCGCAAGCTGGTCTGCAACCGAGATGAGATAGGCGAGCGTGCTGCCCTTCATCGAGATCGAATGTTTGCGGCGCAAGGTAGCGAGGTCGATGCGATGGCCGTGATACGACGCGACCATCGCCAGGCACGCGAGCCCGCACTCGGCGGCTTCGGTCTGCAACACCAGTGGCACGCGACGGCGGCCGGAGAAGTTCAGTACATCGACCATGGCATTCCCCTCAAACGCGGCGCGTCAGACTGAACAAGGGATCGAATACCCATTCGATAAGTCGGCGGTGGTCGAGCAGCACGTCGGCGTCGAGCAGCATTCCGGCCTGCAAGGTCACCTGTTTCTGATAGGCGTTGACGCTTTGCGAGTCGAGCACGACGGTCACTCGGTACGCAGGTTCCTGCAATGGCACCGGCAAAGTCGCGTCGCCGGGACTGATGAGCGACTTGGAAATCTCGACGACGCGCCCGCGATAAATGCCGAAGCGCTGATAGGGAAATGCCTGATAGCGCAACGCTACGCTTTGCTTGAGCTCGATGAAGCCGATCGAGCGGCTGGGGACGAGAAGCTGCGCTCGCAGCTCTGCGCCGGCGGGAAGAATCGATAGCAGCGGCGTGGTCGTAGTCGCATTCTGCCCCTCGTCCGCGAGCACCGTCGTGACGATGCCGTCGACCGGCGCGGAGATGATCAGAGCGCGGCGCGCTTCGGATTCGGTGAGCTGCTGATCGAGCTGCGATACTTCGCGTTGTATGCTTTGTTTCTGCGTGCTGGCTTTCAGCGCGCTCGAATCCACTTCCAACGTCAGCGCGTTCAAATCCCGCTGCAGGCTGACCTTGGTGCGCTCGAGCGCTTGCAGCCGTCCCTGCTGCTCGAGCAGATCGTCCTGCTTCTGCTGCACAACTGCTTCGGAAACGAATTTCTGTTTGAGCAGTGCCTGATAGCGCGCCAGCGTGCTCTGCGAGCTCTTGATGCGCGACTCCTGAGTTGCGAGCTGGCCCTTGAGCTGTGCCGCTTCCTGCTTCATGCTGGCGACGCGCTGCTCGATCGAACGGCGTTCGATCTCCGTGATACTGTGCTGCTGCGCGAGATCGCTCTTCAGACTGTCGCGTCGCCGTTGCAACTGCGCGATTGCGGCGAGCTGCACTTCGGTCGTCGTCAGCGAACCGTGATCGGTCGACAGTAAGAACAGCGGATCGCCGCGCTTGACGTGCTGACCGTCCTTTACATGCTTGGTAGTCACGGTCGCGAAGCTCGGCGGATAAACCTTGATGATGCCTTTGGTCGGCGACAGATAGCCGACCACATGTGCTTTGCGCGTGTATTGGCCCCAATACGCAAACGCCACGACGGCGACCGCCATCGCCAGAGCGAGCACTGTTATGAGTCCAGAAGAGAACGGCCGTACCAGGGCGACGTCGCCCAGCGGTTTCTCGCGTGCAAAGTCCAGCGCCTCACCACGAAATAGTGTCAGTCGCACGGCTTTCTCCTCTCTGTAATGACGCGGCTTAGGTGCCGGCGTCTTCGTTGTTACGCGACTGCTGGATCAGCGGCTTTCGCGATGACTGCGGGCGCTTCGTAGTGATGCGTCACGACTTGCGGGCAGCGCATGCACGCAGACTTGCCTTCCTGATCCCACCACATGCAACTCGCGCGGATCGTGCACGCGGGCAGTTTTTCGACAACGGCAGGCGCCCAGCGCACGATCTTCTCCACCAGCTTGCAGCGATGCTGCTCGGTCGAGAAATGACTGCAGCCGCCGCCTTTGCACGTGGCGGCGAACCGAAACACTTCGGCTGGCGCGACGGGCCGCGCCAGAGCAAGAAGCTCATCGG
>JBBRGM010000256.1:0-6913 GCA_038240725.1 Burkholderiales bacterium
CGGCAACCTGCATCGAGAAGTGCGATTTCTCGTCGACGCCATGCTGACGCCCTACGAAGAAAGCACCGAGCAGGTGCTGCGCAACTCGGGTGTCATCTACAGGCGCATACAGCGCAGTTTCGGCGGCAATCGCTACGGCACTTTCACCGGCGAGCATCCACATGGACACGAGCACAGTCACGGCCACGGGCACAGTCATGGAACGACCGACGGCCATCGCCACTGACGCATCGGCACTGCTGTACCTGCTGCAGACGGCGACGTCGTTTTTTCCGACCGGTGCGTTTGCCCATTCGTATGGCTTCGAGACGCTCTCCCAGGACGGAACCATCGTCGATGCGGCGACGTTGCAGCGGCAAGCCTTACTGTGGTTGCGTCACGGCATGGCGTCGGCGGATGGTGCGGTCTGCGCGATGGCGTGGGCGGCAACACGTGATGGACGCGATGCCGATCTCGAGGCGCTCGACGACACGTTGAATGCATTGCGAATCACGCGCGAGACCCGCGAGGCCAGTCTGTCGACCGGCCGAGCATTTATTCGCGCCGGCGTCGATGCATTCGCCGAGCCCGGTTTGCGACGCTACGAGAGTGCGGTGGCCGCGGGCGTGTGCCTCGGACATTACGCGACGGCATTCGGCGTGGCCGGTCACGACGCTGGTGTGCCGCAGCTCGATACCATCGCTGCGCTGTTGCACAGTGGGCTCACGAGCCTGATCGGTGTTGCCGCTCGCATCATTCCGCTCGGACAAATTGCCGTGCAAAAGATCGTCGCCGAAGCGCGCGTGGAAGTGCTCGAATGCGCACGCCGGGCGCTGACGATCGAGCTGGACGATCTCGGCACATCGACAGCGCTGCTCGACGTCGCGTCGATGGCGCACGAACGAATCTACACGCGTCTTTGTATTTCTTGAATCCGACAGGAGGAAGCGGCAATGCGTAAACCCGTACGTCTGGGCATCGGTGGGCCGGTAGGGTCCGGGAAGACCGCACTCACCGACAAGCTGTGCAGGGAGTTTTCCAAGCGCTATTCGGTGGCGGCAATCACCAATGACATCTTCACCAAAGAGGACGCTGAATTTCTGACTCGAAACGAGTCGCTCTCGCCCGATCGTATCATGGGCGTCGAGACCGGCGGTTGTCCGCACACCGCGATACGCGAAGACTGCTCGATGAATCTGCACGCCGTGTACGAGATGACCAAGCGACATCCGGATCTCGAGTTGTTGTTCATCGAAAGCGGCGGCGACAATCTCGCGGCGACGTTCAGCCCCGATCTGGTCGATGCGCACATCTACGTGATCGACGTTTCGGGCGGCGACAAGATTCCGCGCAAGGGCGGTCCCGGCATCACCAAAGCCGATCTGCTGATGATCAACAAGATCGATCTCGCGCCGATGGTGGGCGCGTCACTCGAAGTGATGGACCGCGACTCGAAAAAGATGCGCGGTGAGCGTCCTTTTATATTCACCTGCATCAAGACCGGCCAAGGCCTGGATAAGGTATACGAATGGATCGAGAACCACGTGCTGTTCGCGAATGCGAAGGTGAAGGCCGCCTAGGTCTGCGGGGCCGCTTCGCAGTACCCGATCCGGCCTGGATCATCGGGAAGAACGCGCTTCTCACGGTAACTGCCAAGCTGGAGAACGGCCGCACTGAGCTGGAACCGGTCACGCGCCGGATTCCGTATCAGTGGCAAGGCTGCTATTACCAGGACCGCGACGACCAGCCGTTTTTGCTGCGGCACAATTCGGGCGGCGGATTTATCGAAGACGACACGGCGCATTTGCAGATTGCCGCTGAGGCCGGCACGCGCTTTCTGATGACGACCACCGCGGCCGGCAAGTTCTACAAGTCCGAGCATGGCGGCGTCTGCCGCGATCTCATCGAGATCGAGCTCGCGGACGACTGCCTGTTCGAGTATTTGCCGGACGAAGTCATTCTGTATGCGCACAGCCGGGCGGAGCGCAGCCTGCGTGTCTGGGCCAAGCCAACATCGCGCGTGTTCTTGAGCGACGTCATCTCGGCGGGCCGCATCAACTATCGCGAAGGCGAAGCGTTCGCGTTCGACAGCTTGCGCTCGGAATGCGATCTGCGCATAGATGCGCGCCGCGCTTGGCTCGATCGTTTGATCGCGGACACGCCGGCGCAGATCGCCGACCTGGCCGATCTGTGGGGCGGCTATCAGCACATGGGAACGATCGTGGCGTACGCGCCCGATCTGCCGACGGCTGCCGAAGATCTCGTACATGAAGCGCTGCTGCGAACACCCGATGTCAAAGCGGCCGTTACGCGGCTCGGCAACATCGTGTGCGTGCGCATGCTCGGCGACGCGCCGTGGCAACTGCACGAGACCATCTACGAAGCGTGGGCAGCGTTGCGTCCGGCGATTGCGGGAAAGCGAGCGCGCCCGATCAACAAGCCATGAATCCATCGGCGCCCGCGTCGGCGTCGCATGAGTGCAACAACGGTTCTACAGCAACAATGGACCTGCCATTGATCATCACTAGCTAGCCGCATCTCTGCGTCGCGCCTTCGCTGTCTAGTGCGTGGCTTCGTCACTCGATTTATCTGCTGTCGCGATGCGTCCCCGTGCGTACGCGCTGTGCATCACCTTTTCGGTGCCGCTCGCGTCGCAACGGTGCGGGGGCTTGACACCTTGCGACCCCGGATCGAGAATTCATTCCAGTAAACAAAGTTGCACAGCAGGCACGTCGAGTCGGCGCTAGTGAGATTGCGCACGTCATGACAGCGCGCTGTGCACCCCATGGGGTGAGATCCGATCGTTCGGCTTTCGCGATTGAAGGCCGCTTTGCAGGCTGAAGTTCCCGTTTTGCAAGCTGACGTTCTTTAGGGGAGGAAGCGCATGTCCGAGAAATACACGCGTCGCCAATGGCTGGGTTCCGCTGCCGCAGGCGTTGCCGCAACGGCTCTGCCGCTCGGTTGGAGCAAATCTGCAAAGGCCGCGGGACCGCCCATCGTGCTCGGCGTACCGACGTCGCAAACCGCCGCAGCCGGCGTTGCCGATGATCTGGATCATCTGAACGGCACCACGCTCGCAATGGAAGAGATCAACGCGGCAGGCGGGATCATGGGGCGTCCGCTCAAGTTGTTCGTGACCGACGTCGACAAGCTTTCCCCGGAGAGCTGCCAGCAGGCGATCGCCGCTTGCGTCGATGCGAAAGTGCACGCGATCTCCAACGCATTCCTGTTCGTGCCGATTCCGGCGATGGACGCATCGGCGAAGTACAAATGTCCTTACCTGCAGGGCAACACGCAGCGCGCAGCGACCGACGCGTTCAAAGCCAACCCGACCAAGTACAGCCACATCTTCCAGACCGATCCATCCGAAGTGCATTACGGCTACACGTATCCGCTATGGCTGCAGGCGATGGAAGATGCCGGCAAGTGGAAGCCGAAGAATCGCAAAGTGCATATCGTGCAGGAACAAGTTGCCTACTGCCAGACCATCTCGAAAGCCGCGCAGGCTGCAATCAAGAAGAGCAAATTTCAAGTCGCTGCGGTGACCGACATTCAATTTCCCGTGCAGGATTGGGCGCCCGTCATTCAGAAGCTGAAGGAAGTCGACGCCGGCGCGATCATGATCGATCACTGGGTGGCCGCCGAGTACGCTGCGTTCTGCAAACAGTTCCGCGCGAATCCGGTAAAGGATTCGCTGGTGTACTTGCAGTACGGTCCGTCGCAGCCGGAATTTCTGACGTTGGCTGGCGAATCCGCGAATGGATTCTGCTGGAGCACGGTGCTCGGCGTCTATGCCGACGCTAAAGGCAATGCGTTCCGGGCGAAATACAAGAAGCGCTTCCCCGGCATCATGGGCCTGGTCTACACCGGCAACGGCTACGACATCGTCTATTACCTCAAGGCCGCGTGGGAAGCCACCAAAAAACCCGAAGACTTCAAAGCGGTGTGCGACTGGGTGCGCGCCAATCCGTTCCGCGGTGTGTGCGGTTACATGGACATGCGCAATCCGTATCAGGAGGCCGCGCATTTCCCCGATAACGGCTATGAAATTTCCGCGAAAGAGCTCGAGAAGGGAATGAGCCAGCTCTACGTTCAAGTGCAGAACAAAGAGCACAAGATCATCTACCCATACGAGATCAAAGAGTCGCAGTTACAGAAAGCGCCTTGGTGGAGTTGAGCACGGTTGCGCCGGCGAGCTGCGTGCGGCTCGCCGGCGCCCGTGCGTCCAGATCAGCGAACATGCGTCCGGCCTGACAGGGCCGGCGGACTTCTGCAGTGACTCAGTCGATTCAGCAGCCCAATTCTCAGTCCGCGCTGTTCGCGTGCGAGGGGATTCATCTCGACCTCGGCGGCCGCGAGATTCTGCATGACATCAGCCTGCAAGTTCAGCGCGGCGAGGTGTTGGGGATCATCGGCCCGAACGGCGCAGGCAAAACCAGTTTGTTCGAAGTGCTGTCGGGTCGATTGCGCCCGAAGAGCGGGCGGGTGACGTACGAGGGTAAAGACATCACCGCGCTGCCGCTGTTCGCGCGCTCACGGCTCGGCATCGGACGCACGTTTCAGACGCCGGTCGTTCCCGATGAGCTGACCGTCGGCGAAACATTCAAAGCCGCGCGCCAGGCATTCATGCCGTATCTCACTCGGTTCGACGCCGAATACGGTGCGGAGTTGGTGGGCTTCAAAGCCAACCCCGACGAGCCCACGGTCAAACTCGAGACGCTCAATCGCCGCAAACTTCTGCTCGCGTGCTTGCTGATGCGCCGGCCGAAGCTGCTGCTGATGGACGAACCGGCAGCAGGCCTGATCAACTCGGAAGTCGATGAGATCGATCATCTGATTCGTCTGCTGTCGAAAGAAATGAACGTTACGATCATCATCGTCGAGCATCGCATCGAGCTCCTGGAAACTATCGCCGATCGCGTGATGGTGATGGATGCGGGCGAGACCATTTCGCAGGGATCGCTCGCGCATGTGCTGACCGATCCCGCGGTGCATGCGGCTTATTTCGAGAACGTCGTCGAGGGCAGCCTGAGTGAGTGAGCGGCGTGAAGTGCTGAACGTGAAAGGCTTGTCGGCGGGTTACGGACCGATGCGCGTGCTGCACGACCTCGATTTGATTGTGCATCCCGGCGAGCGCGTCGGTATCGTCGGCCTTAACGGTCACGGCAAGTCGACACTGTTCTACGCCATCGCTGGACTCACCGACTGGCAGCGCGGATCGATCAAGCTGAACGGCGTCGAAGTCGGGCGCACGCGCAGCCAAGGGCCCGGTCGCTACACGCATCTCATCGTGCGCCAGGGTCTCGCGCTAATCCCGCAGGGCGATGAGATTTTCCATGGCTTGACGGTGGAAGAACATCTGGATTCGGGCGCATTCACGCCGAAGGCCTGGAAGGATCGTGCGCAGCGCAAGTTACGCGTGCTGGAAATTTTTCCGCCGCTGAAAAAGTTAATGCGCATCGCCGTCGGCCGATTGTCCGGCGGCGAACGGCGCATGGTGTCGATCGGCCGCGGCTTGATGGCCGATGCCTCGCTGTTTCTGGTCGACGAACCCTCGCTCGGCCTCGCTCCGAAAATCGGCAAGGGCGTGATGGATGCGCTCATGAGCGTCGAGCTCGGTCCCTCGGCGATGGTGATTGCGGAGCAGAACGTTTCGCTGCTCGAAGGCAGGGTCGATCGCGTAATCGGCATGCACGTCGGCAAGCTAAAAGGCGAGGCAGCGGTGACGCTCGGCTTCCAGACGCGGCGCGAGATCTGACGATGGATATCGGCTTCATTCTTAGCAACGCGATCGTGCTGGCTTGCATCTACGGCACCTTGGCGATCGGCATCTCGATTACCTGGTCGAGCGTAGGTCTGATCAATCTCTCGTATGGCTTCATCTTCGCGTTCGCGGGCTACGGCGCTTGGTACGTTGCGCAGTATGTTTCGACGCAAGGTGCAGTCGTTCTGGCGGCCGGCGTCCTCACCGGCGCGCTCGCCGGCGTCATCGTCTGCGCGCTCGCTTTCATTCCGATTCACGACAAACCCAACTTTACCGTGCGCGGATTGATTGCAACGCTCGCCATCAGCCTGATCGGTACGCAGGGCTTGATGTGGTGGTTCGGTCCGCGCGCGAAAAACTTGCCGGAAATTTTCGGGAGCTGGAGCATCAACCTCGGCGACATGGTGCTGACCGCGGATAAAGTCGGCAACGTGCTGACCTCGATCCTGTTCGTTGCCGCGGTCGTGCTTTGGATGCGGTCGAGCCGGCGCGGTCTCGAAATCCGCGCGATGATGATGAATCCGCACGCCGCTTCGATCGTCGGCATCGGCGTTCGGAGCACGGGTTTCTATGTCATGGCCATCACCGGCGGCATGGCTGGCCTCGCGGCCGTGCTGCTTTCGCAGACCTACTACATCTCGCCATTCGGCGGTCTCACGCCGATGATCAAGGGCGTCAGCATCGCGCTGTGCGGCGGTCTGGGCAGCGTACAAGGCGCGGTGATTGCTGCCGTGCTGCTCGGTTTGAACGAAGCCGTCACCAGCGTTGTGCTCGGCGGCCAGTACGTGCTGATCACGCAGTTCATCGTGATCATCGTGATTTTGCTGATCCGGCCGCGCGGCATCGCCGGCATGCTCGATCGCGCGCGGGAGGCTTGAGACACGTGGCCCGCTGGCGCAATCCGTTATTCGTCTGGGGTGTCGACCGCGCCGAGGAAGACATCGCCGCGAATCCGCATCGGCCGCCGCAAGAGCCGTGGGATGCGACGCGCAAGTCGAAAACGCCGATGCTCAAGGTCGGGCGTTTGCGCTACTACTACAAGTGGCCCGGGCACGGTGGCATGCTGTGGCGGCGGCTGCGCTACTGGCCGACGCGGCGCCGTGTGCTGAACATTCGCGGCGAATACAACCCGAAGACCATGCGCCGCGAGAAGACGATCGTCGACAAGCG
>JBBRGM010000257.1:0-6907 GCA_038240725.1 Burkholderiales bacterium
GAGAAGAAGTGCCAAGTCGAGAGGGCCGCGCACATCTATCTGTCGCATGGCCAGACTTGGAAACACGTAGCACAAAAATTACGAGGCGATCCGGAGACATGGCGACGCCGTGTGCTCGCGGCGTGTGGAACATGGGTGCAAAAATTCGACAGAATTACGCTTAAGGAGAGAGATTTCCAGGTGGACGGTCGATTGCCCGCCCACATGCGATTCGATGGCAAGACATTTTTCATCACTACCGCGATCCCGGCGTTGCTATCGGATGACGTCATAGAAGCGGTGCGCAACAAGTCTCGTTCGGTGCAACAGCATCGCGAAATGCCTCGCGATCTTCCCCTGTCACGCCTTCTGAGGTGTGCCGAATGCGGAAGCCTGCTCTCTACACATCGCCATAATCAGACTGACGCCATCTACCTTCAGCATCATCATAAGACGAAGCGCGAAGGGTGCTTTACTGGATCGCCGCGTTACGACGTCGTCGAAAATGCAGTGATTGAGGAGTTTAGCGAACTCTTGCGTCATCAGGACAAATTAGAAGCTGCGGCACGGGAAGCGTTCGCCGCTGAAATCGCGACTCAATCGCAACGCGAGCATGAATTGAATGAGGTCAAACATCAGCGCCGTGAAGTGGAAAAAGAGGAAAGGGCGCTAATCGGGAACCTCAAATTTATTGTCGTTGAGCCCGGTTCATCCCTGCATATTAGGATTCAGGCAGAACTCAATGCAGTGGCAACCAAACGAGAGGACCTTGAACATCGGATTGCGACACTGGAAATGAAGGCCGTGACCGTCCCAGCTGATCTTGCCGAGCGCGTGAAGTTGACTATCGCTGCCCTTGCTGGTCGCCGAACAACAGCGCTAAGAGGCTTACCTCGTCAGAAGCAACGCGACGTAATGTTATTTTTCCTCGGTCGATGCGGTGCATCGCTTAAAGGGAAAAATCTCGACGGTACCTTGCGGCACGATTCAGGCATCTTTCTGCAATGGCTCGAACGTGGAACGGAGATGTCGTTCCTGCTGGAAGAAGCCTCAGGAAGGTGGTCATGGCAAACAGCGCCGCTACCGCAAAGAATCCTCGCATTCGAGGCACGCGGATGGTTTGGTGCATTTAATGGAACCACATCTACGCTCGCCGCATTGGAGGGCGCCTATACATCCAGATTTGAACGCACTACGTTCTCTAAAATGCAATTGACGGAGTTGGTTGCTGTGGCGAATAACCGAAACGCACAATTGGATCATCCTACTTACGCGGGACCTCGCGCGCCTTTCCGCGAGAAGTCGTGAAGCGCGCGCTTGCGCGAAACGCTGCTGCGATGATTTTCGCGCACAATCATCCGTCGGGGTTGGCCGAGCCGAGCCGCGCAGATGAGATTCTCACGCAGGCGCTGAAACAGGCGTTGAGTCTGGTCGATGTGAAAGTGCTGGACCATTTCATCGTCGGCGGCAATCAGACGATGTCCTTTGCGGAGCGCGGTCTGCTTTAGTTTCGACTCGGCAGCGAACGAGTCGCCAGCACGATCGACTTGCCCATGGCTGCCCCGGTGTGGTATAAAACTCGGCTTTTCGGATTCCAGATCAACGAGGTGCAATAATGGCTCGCGTATGTGTAGTCACCGGGAAAAAGCCGCTGGGCGGCAACCACGTTTCCCATGCAAACAACAAGACTCGCCGCCGCTTCCTGCCTAACCTTCAGTCCAAGCGCTTTTGGGTCGAGGGCGAGAACCGCTGGGTGCGTCTTCGCATCAGTCACGCCGGCCTGCGAACGATCGACAAGAAGGGTATCGAAGTCGTGCTGGCGGAATTGCGCGCCGGCGGTATGAAGATCTAAGGTCACCGAATAATGCCTCAGGGCGCCGTGAAGTTTCCGGGGCTCGTACAAGGAGCAGCGACATGCGCGAAAAGATCAAGCTCGAATCCAGTGCCGGCACCGGCCACTTCTACACGACGACTAAAAATAAGCGAACCAAGCCGGACAAAATCGAGCTGAAGAAATTCGATCCGGTCGCCCGCAAGCACGTCATTTACAAAGAAACAAAGCTCAAGTAGGGGCGCATCGCCGTTTGGGCTCGAGCTGAGAAAGAAAAAGGCCTGCATACGCAGGCCTTTTTCTTTGTTAGATGGCTGGAGTTAGGGGTGCGCCACCAGCACCAGCGTACCTGCGCGCTCGAGCGCGCATTTCATCGCTTGCTGCAGCGTCTCGGGATCGAGCGCGGCAAAGCTTTCGTCGAGAATGACGAGATCGGATTTTTGCAGCAGCGCGCGCGCCATATACAGACGGCTCTTCTCGCCGTGAGATAACTGCCAGCCGGTTTCGCCGACGATCTGCAGTAAACCCGATGGCATGCGTTCGATCAGCTTGTCCAGTCCGAGCTGCCGGCAGATCTCTTCGGCATCTTCGAAGTCGTTGTCTTGCGGCGGCCAGCCGCGTCCCATCAGCAGGTTGAATGCGAACGTTTCGGTAACGATGTAGTTATCGTGGAACTGCGGCGCAGCCACGATTTGCTGCCGCCAGCGCTGCGCGCCGACCGTGTTGCGATCAAGACCATGCAGAAGAAGCAGGCCGGATTCGGGCGTGCGCAAACCGGTGAGTAGCGAAACCAGCGTCGACTTGCCGCCGCCCGATGGCCCCTCCAACAAGATACGGTCGCCCTTGCGGATTCGCAGACTGCAATTTTGCAGCACCGGATCGCCGCGATCCTGGTAGCGGAACACAATTTGACTCGCTTCCACGACGGTCGGTCGTTTGTCATCGAGCGCGCCCGCGGAACTGGTTGCGAGCAGCGAGGATGGAGCGCCGCGGATGATGGGCCGGCTGGCGGCGCGGAATAGGTTCGCGGCGCGCTCGGCGGCTATCAGTGCACCGGCAATGTTTCCCAGGCCGCCGCCGATGCGCGCGAGTGCCCGATACGCCAGCAGCACGCCACCGAGACTGATCGCAAGCGCAATGGGAGCGTCGGTGGGCCCCGTGATGAATGCGGGCGCCAGCCCGAGCAAGCCGACGATCAGCCAGCCACGCGCCACTCCGGCATTGAGCAACAGCAACGAACGATCGGCGCGTTTGGAGAACGCCAAGTACCGAGGCAGCATTCGATCTTCGTCGTCATGCCACCGGGTCGGCTCTTCTTGCGCGAGGCGGGTGCGATGACCGACCATCTGCTCGACGATGTCGTGGGTCATCTCGAGCCGCTCCGTGGTCCAGTCGCGCCGATTGCGGTAGTAGCGCCATGCGAGATATCCCGCGAGCACCGTCCACGCGACGAGCAATGCCATATGGATCGGCCCACCTGCGCCGACTGCCAGCACCGCGCCGGCAACGACCAGCTCGAGCAGCCCCACGCAATCGACCAGCGCGCCGGTCAACGCCAGATTCTCCACTGCATCGGATTCCAACACGCTGCCCAGAAGTTGTCCGATGCCTTGGTGCTTGATCTCTTCAGGCTCGAGCCTGAGCGCGCCATACAGCAGACGTTGCTTCAGCAGCGTTCCGATATCGATCGACAGCAAACTTTGCCACCGCGCTTCCACCATTCGTAGCGGCACGACGGTCAGCAGCAGCAGTGCCCACGCCATCAGCCAGCCCGGCTCGATGCGCTCTTGGAGCACGGCCCAGCCCAGCACCGCCCAGGAGACGATGTAGATGGCATATTGCAGCGCATGCAAGCCTAAGAAGACTGCGAATCGGCGCGGCAGGCCGACGTGCCGCATCTGCGTCCAGAAGCTCTCGCCCGGCGGGATGCGCAGCATCCAGAAACCGCTGAGCGTAACGGCGCGCAAGCGTTCGCGCAAAATTGCGGCGCGCGAACGCGGTCGCCGGCGACGGCTGACGCCGGCTTCATCGAGGAGCCGATCGGTTTCTACGCCGACGGAGGCTTCGATGGGCAGCCGCAGGGTGTACACACAGCGTTCGCCCGTATGCGATACGTTTTGAGATCGGTCCCGAGCACGGACAACCGCTTTCCCCGGCTCTTGAGTATGACCATGAAGCGTGCGCTCGCGATGCTTTTTCCGCGCGGCAGACGCACGATTGCCGGACCGGCTTTTGCCATGAACCCCGCAACATCGCCGTAAGGCGTGCTGATCGGCTCAGCTTCCATGTCGCTCTGCGCCGCAAGGTCTTCGATCCAGCGACCGAATGCCGCATCGCTTGCATCGATCGGAAGGTCGACCGAAATCCCTCTGCGGCCGGCTTGCAGTGCAATGCCACTTGCTTGCGCGAGCGCGGCCATTGCATCGTTCAACGCACTGACCGGCCACAGAATCGGACGCGATCCGCTCATCGCACCGACTCGCGCTGAGTGACTTCGGACAAGCTTCCGCTTTCGATGCGAATACGCCGCCACAATGCGTTCGACCAGATGGTATCGCGCACGGACTGCTCGGCCTCGAGCATCGTTCGATAGCGCGATTCGTGGCGAGCGGCGAGGTCGCTGGGAGGACCCTGCTCGGCGAGCTTGCCTTGCTCGATCACGAATACCTTGTTGAAGCCCATCGTCTCGCCGACGTCGTGCGTGATGCAGATGAGCGTCGCATGACGCCAGAACGCGCGTGCACGACCAAGCAGTATGCGGCGTTTATCGCGATCGAGACCGCGGAATGGTTCGTCCAGAATCACCAGACGTGCATCGGAGCGAAGCATTGCACGACCGAAGCGCACGCGCTGTCCCTCGCCGCCGGACAGCAGGCCGCCACCTTCGCCAAGTGGCGTTTGCATACCGTCGGGTAGATTCTCCAGCACACGGCGCAGGTCGGCTTGCTCGATTATTTCTCCGATAGGCCGGCCGATACGATTCGGCGCGCCGTATCTGAGATTGGCGAACAGCGAGCGATTCCACAGCTGCACACTGGGATCGACCCACGCAGTTTGCTTGCGAAATCGATCGAGCTCGCTGCTCGTGAGCTCAACGCCGTCGACGATCACCTCGCCGGCAGAGGATTGGTGCCAGCCCAGCAGCAGCCCGATCAAACTGGATTTGCCGGCGCCCGACGCGCCGACGACGGCGATGTGTTCACCCGGCCGGATGTCGAACTCGATGTCGGAAAGAATGACGTGGCCGCCGGCACGAACGGTGACGTTGTCGAGGTGAATCGACACGCCTGGCGGAAGCATCGGCGACGCTGCTGTTACCTGAGCATCAGCATCCGGGTCCGCCGGCAGGACTGCTTCCGGCGCGCCGAGCGGCTCCAGCAAGCGCATCGTGGTGTTTCGGTGGATCGGGTATTCCTGAACCATGATCGCGATGTCATAGCCCAGCACCGGAATGTTCAGCGCCCAGTACGCCACCAGCAATGCGCTGCTGATCGCATTGGGCTGGCTGAGTGCGTCGAACAACAACCATATCGTCAGCGACGATCCAACCAGCAATTGAATTCCCAGCACCCGAACGCTCAGGCGCTGCAGCGTTACGCCTGCGCGCGCCCAGTCGACGAGCCGGCCTTCGTGCTCCCGGCGAATCGACAGCTCGGCGCCGTGCGTGCGGATCGCAATCAATCCGAGCAATGCGTCGAGGTAGAAGCGCGTCAGCGCGCCGGCGTGCGTACGCACGCGAAGATCGGGCTCGGCAATGAAATGTCGCAGTATCAGCGGCAGACCGATTCCCGACAACGCAGCGAGTGCCGCTACGTATGCGATCGAGGGCACCAGCCAGGCGATTGCCGCTGCGGTCAGCGCGAGCTCGGCGGTCGTCTGAATGAAATGCCGACCGAGGTCCGGCAAGGTGCGCAGTCGATGCACGCTGTGGTTGCGTTCTGCCATGTCGGAGATCGGCCGGCTGCTGAAGTAGCGATCGCCCAGCCGCGGTATCTTCGACAGGAAAGCGATACGCAGACGCGCTTCGATTCTGCGGCCCACGCGATAACCGCCGGCAGTGGTGATGCATTGGAGGCCGACGATCGCTAATAGAAACACGATCAAAAGTCCGAACGCGGCAAGACGCTGTTCAGGGATTGCGAGTGTGTAGCGCAAGTCGAGCAGGCCGCGCAGCAATAAGCCTTCGATCACCAGCGCACCGGCAATCGCGAACAACATCGAAACCAGGATCGACGGCGTGAACAAGCCATCGGCGCGCAACAGTCGGAACAGCTCGTATGCCGCGTGCTTCGGCTTTTCCGCCAATGCTGCGACAAGATCGGGGGAAAGCTGCGGGGCGTCTGCGTCGGCCGCGGTTTTGCGGCGCCCATACACGCACAGCAGAACCGCGCCGCGCAGTGACACCTGTTCGGTTCCGTCCTCGCCCGCAGGCCCCGGTTCTACCGACCAATATGCGGATGGGATGATGCGTGAGTTGCCTGGGCCATCGGCGTTCACTCGATCGAGCACGGACAGCAGCGTTCGCGTGGCCTCTGCCCCGCGCCGCAAGGCGTCCGAACGCACCAAGGTGTCGACCATCCGGACTCCGGCGTCCAAGGCGGCGAGTCCGAACCAGCTTGGATCGCTCACCGCATTATCGAGAGCGCGCTTCGCGATCGAACCGCGAACGCCGATGTTCTTCATGCGCAGACGCAGAATACCGATCGACTGCTCGCTGCCTGCCCACTCGCGCCAGCCTTCGGACGGCACCAGCGCGATGTGCTGGTAGAGATCGTCCAGCACTTGCGTGCGCGTCGACCAGCGGCGTCCGGTCGCGGGATCCATCAGCTGCACCAACCCGCCGTGGCAGCTCCAGATGGTAACGAAGTGAAGGATGTTGTTGGGTAGCCGGACAACGGCGAGGGCAGGCAGGACATCGGCTTCCGGCATCAGCACCTGATCCACAGGGATCATTACCTGAGCCGCGTCCAGCCCCAGCTGGTTTGCGATCTCTTCCATCGTATCGATGGAAGTGCCATCGACGTCGGTCTGACAGGCTTCGCGCAAACGGCCATAACTGACCGGAATGCGAAACCCTTCGAGCAAACACTTCAACGA
>JBBRGM010000258.1:0-6822 GCA_038240725.1 Burkholderiales bacterium
GCTAGGCAAGGCGCGAACCCAGCCAGGTTGGACACCTGGCGAGGATTCGTAACACAGCATGGCGTCGATTCTCGTCAGGTATTCGGCAAGTTATTAATGGGACAGCACACTAGCTATCGGTGCGTCAGTTTACGCAGCGCGGCGGTGGAGATGACTTCACTCCCACTCGATCGTCTACAGGCCGTCCAAACCGCATGGAGGATAGGCGCCAACTCATGAGGCACCGGATTCGACTATCGGGCCGATGACGTGTTCAGGGCTGCAGCGGCGCGTATGAGCGTCTTGAAAGCATCCTCATCTATTTCATCATCCTCATGGAGATCGATAGCGCGCCTGGTGTTCCCTTCAAGGCTGGAGTTGAATAGTCCTGAAGGGTCCTTGAGCGAAGCGCCCTTGGCGAAAGTCAGCTTCACGACGCTCTTGTACGTCTCGCCGGTACAGATCAGTCCATCGTGAGACCAAACCGGAACGCCCCTCCACTTCCACTCCTCGACCACCTCAGGGTCAGCCTGTTTGATGAGCGCGCGGACATGGGAGAGCGTCTTGCCCCTCCAGTCGTCCAGTTCCTTGATCCGCGCGTCGATCAGCCGAGAAGGGGATTCGCCGTTGGTCGTTGCGCTCTTTTTCATATTGTTGCACCTCATTCGGCTGCTTTTCTATCTTGCGAAGGTACCAATCACCAATCATCCGCGCCAGCCTGCATGAGGCCGGCATCCGTTCCTGCATTCCGCCCAAATCCAATCGCAAGGCGAAAATACGCTGGAACAGGCGCATGTATCGCGAGCGCAACCGCTAAGCGACATCGTGCTCGTTGGTGCGAGCGCCAGTGATCAGCTACCGGTGTAGCGTCAGTTTATGCGGCCCGCGGCGGTGGGGACGACTTCACTCCCACTCGATCGTCGCGGGGGGCTTGCCCGAAATGTCGTAGACCACGCGATTGATCCCGCGCACTTCGTTGATGATGCGATTCGAGACTTTGGCCAGCAGTCCATACGGAAGCTCGGCCCAATGCGCGGTCATGAAGTCTTCCGTCTGCACTGCGCGCAATGCGACGACGTATTCGTACGTGCGTCCATCGCCCATCACGCCGACCGAGCGTACCGGCAGAAATACCGCGAAAGCCTGCGAAGTTTTCTCATACCATCCGGACGCGCGAAGCTCGTCGATGAAAATCGCATCGGCTCGGCGCAGCAGGTCGGCATATTCCTGTTCGACCTGACCGAGAATGCGTACGCCGAGTCCAGGGCCGGGGAAGGGATGGCGATAGACCATGTCTTTCGGCAAACCGAGCGCCAACCCGAGCTCTCGCACTTCGTCTTTGAACAACTCGCGCAGCGGTTCGAGCAATTTGAGATGCAGCGTTTCCGGCAGGCCGCCGACGTTGTGGTGCGACTTGATGGTCTTCGATTTCTTGTTTGCACCGCCGGCGCTTTCGATCACATCGGGATAGATGGTGCCTTGCGCGAGCCATTTCGCGTTGGCAAATTTGGCGGCTTCGCGCTGAAACACTTCGACGAACTCGCGACCGATGATCTTGCGCTTTTCCTCCGGGTCCGCGACGCCTTTCAGCGCCGTCATGAACTGCGCCTCGGCCTGCACGTGCAGAACTTTCACGCCGAAGTTTTGCGCGAAAGTCTGCATCACCTGCTCGCCTTCATTCAAGCGCAGTAAACCGGTGTCGACAAATACGCAGGTGAGCTGATCGCCGATGGCGCGATGGATGAGAGCCGCGGCGACCGCGGAGTCGACGCCGCCGGACAATCCCAAGATCACCTCGTCGGTACCAACGCGCGAATGAATATGGCCGACCGCCTCTTCGATGTAATTCGGCATGCTCCAGTCGGTGCCTAGGCCGGCAACGACGTGCAGAAATCGCTCGAAGATTGCGCGGCCCTGCAATGTATGCGTGACTTCGGGATGAAACTGCACGGCATAGAGCTGCCGCGATTCGTCAGCCATTCCGGCGATCGGCGTCGCCGCATTACTGGCGATAATTTTGAATCCCGGCGGAACTGCCGTGACTTTATCGCCGTGGCTCATCCACACATCGAGCAGGCCGTGGCCTTCGGCATTGTGGCGATCTTGAATGTCGCGAAACAGCGCGGAGTGGCCGCGCGCACGGATCTCGGCGTAGCCGAACTCGCGTACGACGCCGCTCTCGACTTGTCCGCCTAGCTGTGCAGCCATCGTCTGCATGCCGTAGCAAATGCCCAGCACCGGCACGCCGGCTTCGAAAACGGATTGCGGCGCCCGCGGTGTGCCGCCTTCATAAACCGACGCGGGACCGCCGGACAGGATTACCGCTCGCGGCGCGAACTCGCGTACGAACGCGTCGGATACATCGTGCGGATGGATTTCGCAGTAGACGTTGCTTTCGCGAACACGGCGCGCGATCAGCTGCGTATATTGCGCGCCGAAGTCGAGAATCAGCACGCGGTCGTGCTTGCTGGAAGTCACTGGCTGCGCAGGTGCGGACGAATTCGAAACGGCTTTTTCGCCGGCACCATGCAACGCGTTGCTATTCACGCTTCACCCTTCGTTGCGTGCAAGAACTCTAGACGCGGTAATTCGGCGCTTCCTTGACGATCTGCACGTCATGCACGTGCGATTCGCGCACACCAGCCGCAGTGATCTCGACGAATTCTGCGCGCTGCTGCATGTCGATAATCGTCGGACAGCCGACATAGCCCATTGCCGAGCGCAATCCACCCATGAGCTGATGAATCGCGGCGATCGCCGTACCCTTGTACGGGACGCGTCCTTCGACGCCTTCCGGGACCATCTTGTCCTGGCTGTCTTCGTCATCCTGGAAGTAACGATCGCTCGACCCCTGCTGCATGGCGGCGAGAGATCCCATGCCGCGATACGACTTGTAGGACCGGCCCTGATACAGCTCGATCTCGCCGGGCGCTTCCTCAGTACCCGCGAACAGCCCACCCAGCATGACCGAATCTGCTCCGGCTGCGATCGCCTTTGCAATATCGCCGGAATAGCGAATACCGCCATCGGCAATCATCGGCACTTGCGTGTCCTTTAGCGCAGCCGCGACGTTTTTGACGGCGGTGATCTGCGGAACGCCGACGCCGGCAACGATACGTGTGGTGCAAATGGAGCCAGGTCCGATGCCGACCTTCACACCATCCGCGCCCTGATCCAGCAGCGCCTTCGCGGCAGCGCCCGTCGCGATGTTGCCGCCGATCACCTCGATCTGCGGGAATGTCCGTTTGACCCAGCGCACGCGGTCGAGCACGCCTTGCGATTGGCCGTGTGCCGTATCGACCACCAGCACGTCGACTCCGGCTTCGACCAGCAGAGCGGCCCGTTCTTCCGTGCCCTCGCCGACACCGATGGCGGCGCCGACTCGCAGCCGCCCAAGGCTGTCCTTGCAAGCATACGGATGTTCGGAGGACTTCAAGATGTCTTTGACGGTAATGAGCCCGCGCAGATGGAATTCGCCGTTCACGACCAGCACGCGCTCAAGCCGGTGCTTGTGCATCAGCCGCATCGCTTCTTCCAGCGGCGCGCCTTCACGCACGGTGACCAGGCGGTCGCGCGGTGTCATGATGTCGCGGACGGATTGATCGAGGTTGGTCTCGAAGCGTAGATCGCGGTTGGTGACGATGCCGACGACGCGCTCGCCATCGAGTACCGGCAGCCCGGAGATCTTATGGGCGCGAATCAAGTTGAGGACCTCGCGCACCGTCATGCTGGGCGGGATGGTGACCGGATCTTTGACGACGCCGCTCTCGAACCGCTTGACCTTGGATACCTGTGTAGCCTGCGCCTGGCCGGTCATGTTCTTATGCAGGATTCCGATGCCGCCTTCCTGCGCGAGCGCGATGGCGAGACGGAACTCGGTAACCGTGTCCATGGCAGCGGACACAATCGGCAGATTGAGCTCGATCAAGCGCGTTAATCTGGTCTTGAGGGATACTTCCCGAGGCAGGACTGCCGAATGAGCGGGAATCAATGAGACGTCGTCGAAGGTGAGTGCCTTCTCTACCACTCGCATGCTGATGATCCTTCGCAAAAAAACTATTATACGCGAGGCCCGCGGACAAGGCATCCGCGAGCGTTGTTCGCCGCCCATCCTGCCAGTTCGTTTTTTTCCTCTGTTTACCCTTGAGCTTCCGCATTTCATGTCGATTGCTAACGGTATATTTGTTGCTTTTGCGCTCCTGGTTGCGTTGCCTGTAAATGCACAGCCGCCGTCCTGTGCATCCGATGCGGCGCTCGAATGCAACGAAGCATTCGACGCATTGAACCAAGCGCAGGCGGCCGTCGCCGAGGCCGCTCGCAACAAAGCACTTTGGACTACCGCGTCCGAGTCCTTGAAAGAGGCTAACGCGGCGTACGCGAGATCGGATTTCGCGGCCGCGGCCCGCGCAGCGAAACGAGCAGCGGAGTTAGCGAAACTCGGTATCGCGCAGAAAAGCTATCAACCGTTTCCCGAGCCGTGATTCGTGCGGCCGGGATCGGTAGTCGTCACCCGGTAGGTGACGCGGATGATTCCAGTGTCTTACGACGAGGTACGTATGAAGATTCGATATGCAGCCCTGGCCCTGTGCCTGAGCGCAGTTCCTGCCTGGGCGGACATGTACAAGTGGGTCGACTCACAGGGCAAATCGCATTATTCGGATCAGCCGCCGCCGCCCACCACCAAACGCGTGGAAACCATCAAGCAAAGCCGACCCCCGGCAGACGCCGTGCCTGCGGAAGGCGGGCCGCCCGCCAACGGGCCGCCGAACGGCGGCAAACCCGACAACGCACCGAAGTCCGATGCGAAGGAAAAGAACGCGGCAGACGAGGAAATGGAATTTCGCCGGCGCAAATTGCAGCAGGTCGAACAAGAAGCCAAAGCGCAGAAAGATGCGCAGGCGGCCGAAGAGCGAAAACGCAACTGCCAGCGTTCGACCGATCAGTTCTCCGCATTTCAGCGCGGCGGGCGCATGACTAAGTACGGACCGAACGGCGAACAGCTCTATCTGAACGACGCGGAGATCGCGCAAGAGCTCGCGAGCGCGAAGAAGGCGATGGATTCCTGGTGCAAGTAAACAGCCGGACCGCGCTCCGATCTGGTCCTGCGTAAACGTCCAGCCGAACAACGCCTCACTTAATACGTTTATCCGAAGCCGTCCGTGCCCGGTGCGTTGCGCGCCGGCGTCGCGCTTCCTTCGGATCGACCTGCAGGGGCCGCAGAATTTCGATCCGGTCCCTGTTCTCCACTACCGCATCCAGCAATACCAGCCGGCCGAAGATCGCGATCCGACTCGTGCGGAGATCGATCTGCGGATGCCGCTGCAGCACACCCGACCGCGCAATCGCGTGCTCGACCGTCGCACCGTTGTGCACGTGTACGGTCGTCGCATCCTGTTGCAGCGGCAATGCGTAGACCACTTCGACCGCAAGCGTGGCATCCGCACTCACGTGCCGTATTGCTGCTGTGCGCGCCGCAAGAATGCATCGACCAGGGTGCCGGCGATGTGCTTGAACACCGGTCCCACCAATTTTTCCAGCAGCCGATTGGAAAATTCGTAGTGCAGTCGAAACTCGATTTTGCACGCGTCCGGAGATAGCGCAATGAAGTGCCAGGCGCCGTCGAGCTCGCGAAACGGCCCGCTGACGAGCTGAATCTCGATCAATTCGTAAGGCACCGTCCGGTTCTTCGTCTTGAACGTCTGCTTGACGCCGTGATAGTCGATCAAAACCGAAGCCTGCGCCACACCGGCATCGCGCGACTGCACTTCGGAGGCGCCGCACCAGGGCAAGAACTCCGGATAGCGTTCGACCTGTTCTACCAGACCGAACATGCGCTCGGCGGAGTAATTTACCAGGATGGATTTCTCGACCAGCGCCATCAGCCGGCTTCCCGGCCAGCGAAGCTGTGCGATTGCATGCTGGTACAATTTGGACTCGAGTTCATCCGATGTTCCGCTCGCACGGAATCTCCCCCGCACCCATCATGAGTATCGTCGAGAATCGCAAAGCCTTTTATGACTACTTCGTAGAGGAACGCTACGAAGCTGGCGTCGCTTTGGAAGGGTGGGAAGCGAAAGCGATCCGCGCCGGTCGTGCCAATATCGCCGAAGCCTACGTGGTATTGCGCAGAGGCGAGCTGCTGCTGATCGGCTGTCACATCAGCCCATTGCTGAGCGCGTCGACCCACGTACATCCCGACCCCACGCGCTCACGCAAGCTGCTGCTGCACGCCGAAGAGCTTCGCCGTCTCATCGGCAAAGTCGAACGCGCCGGCTACACACTGATTCCGCTCAATCTGCATTTCAAAGGCGGCTGGATCAAGCTCGAGATCGGATTGGCCAAAGGCAAGAAGCAACATGACAAGCGCGAGGCCACAAAGGATAGAGATTGGCAGAGAGAGCAGCAGCGATTGATGCGCCAGAAGTGATCATTCGATAGCTTGCGTCGCAGGCGAACGCGCCACGGCAGGTTAAGCGTCCAGCAGTCGCAATCACTAGCCAGGCTCACTTAGGACCCAGGGTAGTGCCAGGGAGCGAGATCAGCAGCGATTGATGCACCACTCAGACTAGACGGCCGGCACGCCGTTCACGAATAGCCCAATCCCATCGCATCACGTACATCGCGCATCGTCTCTACCGCCAGCTTGCGTGCGCGGTCGCAGCCGTCCTCGACGATATCGCGGACCAGCTTCGGATTATCGAGATAGTGCTGCGCGCGTTCGCGTATCGGCTCCTGCTCTTTCAACACCGCATCGATCACCGGTTGCTTGCACTCGAGGCAACCGATGCCGGCGCTGCGACAGCCTGCCTGCACCCACTGCTTGGTTGCGTCGTCTGAATACAC
>JBBRGM010000259.1:0-6795 GCA_038240725.1 Burkholderiales bacterium
GCGAGAATGCCGATCGGCGTCGCGATCAGTGTCGCCACGCCGACCATCAGCAAGCTGCCGACGATCGCATTCAGCAACCCGCCGTCGCTCCCCGGCGGCGGCGTCATCTGCGTAAACACGCGCCAGTCGAGCGCGCCGAGACCTTTGACCAGGAGCGTTCCCAGGATCCAGCTCAGCGCACCCAGTCCGATCAGCATCGCCGCCATCGACAGCGCCAGGCCGACGCGATTGAGAATGATGCGCCTGGTGTAAATGTTCATCGTGCCATCACGTCCGTGCGCCTTCGCGCCGTGTAACGCGAAGCAGCAGGAACTTCGCTGCGGCCAACACGATCACGGTGATCACGAACAGCAACAGCCCGAGCGCGATCAGCGCGCTTGCATGCATCTCGCTGTGCGCCTCGGCAAATTCGTTGGCGAGACTGGATGCGATGCTGTTGCCCGGACTCAGCAGCGACGTGCTGAGATCGTACGAATTGCCGATGACGAACGTCACCGCCATCGTCTCCCCGAGTGCGCGGCCGAGCCCCAGCATGATGCCGCCGACGACGCCCGCCTTGGTATAAGGCAGCACCACATGCCAGACGACTTCCCACGTGGTGCAGCCGAGCGCGTAGGCCGACTCTTTCAGAATCGCGGGAACGATCTGAAAGACATCTCGCATCACCGCGGCAATAAACGGCAGCACCATGAGCGCCAGGATGATGCCCGCCGTCAATATGCCGATGCCCATCGGCGGCCCTTCGAATAACGCTCCGAGCAGCGGCACATGGCCCACGGTGGATTGCAGCACGGGCTGCACGTAATCGGCGAAGAACGGCGCGAGCACGAACAATCCCCACATGCCGAAGATGATGCTCGGTACCGCAGCGAGCAATTCGATGACGATGCCGAGCGGCGTGCGCAGCGAAGCGGGGCACAGCTCGGTCAGAAACAATGCGACGCCGAAGCTCAGCGGGATCGCCAGCAGCAGCGCGATCGCTGAGGTAACCAGCGTGCCGAAAATAGGTACGAATCCGCCGAACTGCTCGGTGACCGGATTCCATTGCGTATCGAAGATGAAGCCGAGTCCAAACTTCTGGAACGCCGGCGCTGCACCGACTGCGAGCGAGAGAACGACACCCGCCAGCATGCCGAGCACCAGCAGCGCGAAAAACCGGCAAAGCCCGCGAAACCAGGCGTCCTGGCGCGCTTGTCGAACCGTGTTCTGGATACGCGGCGCTTCGTCGGTCGGCACGTTGAGTACATCGGTGATGAAATGCGAGCTCAAATGTACCTCGAATCCGGCCGGGGCTGTAACGTGGCGAAGGGGACGATGCGCTAAGCCCGTCCCCGCTTGAACGGCGGCCGCGGCCGCCGGAAACCTATTTCCAGACGGCTTCGCCGCTCCCGGTCTTGATCTTGGTGCGCCACGAGGCCTCGATCAGCTTCACTACGCTGTCGGGCATCGGCACGTAGTCGAGCTCGCTCGCCATCTTGCCGCCGGTTTTGAACGCCCAAGAAAAGAAGCTCAGTACGGCGGTGGTTTTTGCCGGATCGACGGGCGACTTGTGCAGAAGAATAAAGCTTGCGCCGGTGATCGGCCAGCTCTTCGCACCCGGCTGGTCGGTGAGCAACTCGTAGAAGCCCGGCGCCTTGTCCCAGCGCGCGCTTGCCGCCGCGGCAGCGAAACCCTCCTCGCTCGGAACCACCCATTGACCGGCCTGATTCTTCATCTGGGCGTACGCCATCTTGTTCTTGTTGGCGTAGACGAATTCGACATAACCGATCGAACCTTTGATCCGCTGCACGTATGCGGCGACGCCTTCATTGCCTTTGCCGCCGACGCCGGTGGGCCACGATACCGAGGTGCCGGTACCGACGCGCGATTGCCATTCCTTGCTGACCATCGACAAATAGTCGCTGAATAAAAACGTCGTGCCCGAACCATCGGCGCGACGCACGACCGTGATCGCGGTGGCAGGAAGTTTGAGGTCCGGATTCAAGGTCGCCAACGCAGGATCGTTCCACGTCTTGATTTTGCCGAGGTAGATATCTGCGAGCGCAGCGCCGGTCAACTTCAGCTGGCCGGGCGTTATGCCTTCGACGTTAATTACCGGCACGACGCCGCCGATAATCGCGGGAAACTGCATTAGCCCTTCCTTGTCCAGCTCTTCAGCAGTCAACGGCATGTCGGACGCGCCGAAGTCGACCGTCTTCGCTTTGATCTGCTTGATGCCGCCGCCGGAACCGATGGATTGGTAGTTGAGGCCGATCTGCGTTTGCGTTTTGTACGCGTCCGCCCATTTGGCGTAGATCGGATAGGGAAACGTTGCACCCGCGCCGATGATGTCTGTCGCGGCATGCACCACGGGGGCGGCCGCAGAGGATATGAGTAAACCGATAAAAGCCGAGCGAATTCGCATCGAGTTGAAGCTCCGTTGATCGCGCTTAACCTGGACGTCAGGCGGCAGTTAGTCTAGTCCAATGAGGTGACAGTTTCGTTGCAGCACCCCTTCGGACGCTCGCGAGCAATCGCGCACTTGCCGGTAGCATTACGAGTCGTCATCCGGGCTGGATCGACGCCGCGATGGTTTGCGCAAGCTCTTTGACGAGCGGTTCCGATTCCCCTTCGACCATGACGCGAATCACCGGCTCGGTGCCCGACGGGCGCAGCAGCACTCGACCACGACCTTGAAGACGCTCTTCAGCGGCGGCCACCGCGGATTGCACATGCGGTTGGCTGCTTGGATCGTCGCCGCGCGCGACCTTCACGTTGACCAGCACCTGCGGATAGAGCTTCAACTTCGCGCACACTTGCTCGAGCGAGTGCCCGGTCGCGCGCAGCACGTGCAGCACCTGCAGCGCCGATACGATGCCGTCGCCGGTCGTATGCTTATCCAGACAGATGATGTGACCGGAGTTCTCGCCGCCGAGCAGCCAATCGACCTCGTGCAGTTTTTCCAGGACGTAGCGATCGCCGACCGCCGCGCGAACGAACGGGATGTCCCGCTCGCGCAACGCCTGCTCCATGCCGAAGTTGGTCATCAGCGTACCGACGACACCGCCACGCAGCGCGCCCTCCGCTTGTCGATGGCAGGCGATGATGTAGAGCAGCTCATCGCCGTCGTACAGTCGGCCGCCGCCATCTGCCATTACCAGACGATCGCCGTCGCCATCGAGCGCGATACCCAGATGCGCACCGTGCGCCTTCACTTCGCGCACGAGTGTCTGCGGCGAGGTCGCGCCGCAATCGCGATTGATGTTCAACCCATCGGGGCGATTGCCGACTGCAATCACATCCGCTCCGAGCTCGTGAAACACATGCGGCGCGACTTGGTAGCAAGCGCCGTTCGCGCAGTCCACGACGATCTTCAGCCCGCGCAGATCGAGCGCAGAAGGAAACGTGCTCTTACAGAACTCGATGTAGCGACCGGCGGCGTCGTTGATACGACGTGCCTTGCCGAGTCCCGCCGAGCTTGCGGTGGTGATCGGGTCTTCCAGCCCGCGCTCGATCTCTTGCTCGACCGCATCGGGAAGCTTGTTGCCGCTGGCCGAGAAAAACTTGATTCCGTTATCTTCGAACGCATTGTGCGAAGCGCTGATCACGATGCCTGCTTGCAGACGCAACGCGCGAGTCAGATAGGCGACGGCCGGCGTGGGCAGCGGTCCACTCAAATAGATGTCGACACCTGCTGCAGATAAGCCGGCCTGCAAAGCCGATTCGAGCATGTACCCCGAGATGCGCGTGTCCTTGCCGATCAACACGGCCGGCGGATCGCCGGCGCCGCCCGGACGCTCGGCCCCTGCCAGCACTTTGCCGGCGGCATAGCCGAGGTGCATGATGATCTCGGGCGTGACCGGAGCGACGCCGACTTTGCCGCGCACGCCGTCCGTGCCGAAGTATTTTCGCGTCATAGGATCACGGCAGCGCGGCTGTCATTTGCATGCGGATAAACACCGGTGATTGGGCGTAGTTACAGGGTTGATTGCAAGCGACACGGATCAGTTTCCAGCAACGGAAGCTGCGTCTTCTACAGCGCGCAGTACGAGGAGTGCATCGCGTGTGGCGGCGACATCGTGCACACGCACGATTGTAGCGCCCCGCTGCACGGCGAGCAGCGCCGCCGCCGTGCTCGCGCTGACCCGATCGGTGACCGGCTTGCCGGTGATCATGCCCAGCGTGGCTTTGCGCGAGAGTCCTACCAGCAGCGGCGCACCCAGCTTGCACAACGTATCGAGTCGACTCAGCAGCGTGAGGTTGTGCGCCGCCGTCTTGCCGAACCCGAAGCCGGGATCGAGCACGATGCGCTCATGCGCAATGCCGGCCGCCTCGCACGCAACGAGCCGCGCGTGCAGAAATTCGCCGACCTCGCGCACGACGTCATCGTAATAAGGCATGTCCTGCATGGTCTGCGGGTCGCCTTTCTTGTGCATCAGGCACACGCCGCAGTTCGATGCGCGGATCACGTCCATCGCGCCGTCGGACTGCAGCGCGTTGATGTCGTTGATCATGGCGGCGCCCGCAGCCAGCACCGCTCGCATCGTTTGTGGTTTGTAGGTATCGATCGACAGCGGGATCTGCAGGTCCTGCAATCCTTGCATCACCGGCAGGACGCGATCGAGCTCTTCCTGCAGCGATAACGGCGCAGAACCGGGGCGCGTCGATTCGCCGCCGATGTCGAGCAGATTTGCGCCTTCAGCGGCGAGGCGGCGGCCATGCGCAATCGCGCGTTCGGCTGAATAGGTTTCACCACCGTCGGAAAACGAGTCGGGCGTAACGTTGATCACACCCATGATCAACGGCCGGTCGAGCGCGAGCAGATAGTCGCCGCAGTGCAGCCGCGCTTGTCGTACCGAGGATTCGAGGGTGCCTTGCATGGAAGCGAATTCTACGTGCTTGTCGCCCATCGCGATGCGCGCGACATGCTGGTCAGCTCAACGCGGGTCTGCCGTGGACGAAAAAAAAGGCAGCCCGCAGGCCGCCTTTTCGCGTTACACGTAACGAGTGCTACTTCGCTTCCGGTGCCGGCGAGCCGGTCGGCGCAGGTGCGCTCGGCGAGCTATCCGGCGGCGCAGGCGGCGGCGCTGCCGGCGCCGGTGCTGGCGGGCGCGGCGGACGGCCGGCCATGATGTCGTTGATCTGCTCGGCGTCGATGGTTTCCCATTCGAGCAGAGTTTTCGCCATGATCTCGACCTTATCTCGGTTATCTTCGATCAAGCGACGAGCAAGCCCGTACTGTTGATCGATGATGCGGCGGATCTCGGCGTCGACCTGCTGCATGGTCGCTTCCGATACGTTCTTGTGCGTGGTCACCGAGCGACCGAGAAACACCTCGCCGTCGTTCTCGCCATACACCATTGGGCCGAGCGCGTCGCTCATACCCCATTCGGTAACCATGCGGCGAGCAAGCTGCGTGGCGCGCTCGAAGTCGTTCGATGCGCCGGTGGTCATCTGCCCCATGAACACTTCTTCGGCGATGCGGCCGCCGAACAAGACCGAGATGTTCTGCAGGATCTGCTCTTTGTCCATGCTGTAGCGATCCTGCTCCGGCAGCTGCATCGTCACGCCCAGAGCGCGGCCGCGCGGAATGATCGTAACCTTATGGACCGGATCGGTGCGCACGGAAAGCTTGGCAACCACCGCGTGTCCCGACTCGTGGTACGCCGTGTTCTTGCGCTCGTGCTCCGGCATCACGATGGAGCGGCGCTCGGCACCCATGATGATCTTGTCTTTGGCGCGCTCGAAATCGTCCATGTCGACCAGCCGCTTGTTCTGGCGCGCCGCGAACAGCGCCGCCTCGTTCACCAGATTGGCGAGGTCGGCGCCGGAGAAGCCCGGCGTACCGCGCGCCAGAATATCGGCGCGCACATCGGGCGCCACCGGCACTTTGCGCATATGCACGTTGAGAATCTGCTCGCGGCCGCGAATGTCGGGCAGCGGCACCACCACTTGCCGGTCGAAGCGACCTGGACGCAGCAATGCCGGATCCAGCACATCGGGACGATTGGTTGCCGCGATGATGATGACGCCGGTGTTGCCTTCGAAACCGTCCATCTCGACCAGGAGCTGATTCAGCGTCTGCTCGCGCTCGTCGTTGCCCCCGCCCAGGCCGGCGCCGCGCTGACGTCCGACCGCATCCAGCTCATCGATGAACACGATGCAAGGCGCATGCTTCTTCGCCTGATCGAACATGTCGCGTACGCGTGCAGCGCCCACGCCGACGAACATTTCCACGAAGTCAGAACCGGAGATGCTGAAGAACGGGACCTTGGCTTCGCCGGCGATCGCCTTCGCGAGCAGCGTCTTGCCGGTACCGGGACTGCCGACCATCAGCACGCCGCGCGGGATGCGTCCGCCGAGCTTCTGGAATTTGCCGGGGTCGCGTAAGAATTCGACCAGCTCTTTGACTTCTTCCTTGGCTTCTTCGCAGCCGGCGACGTCTGCAAACGTCACTTGGTTGCTGGTGTCGTCCAGCATGCGCGCGCGGCTTTTGCCGAACGAGAACGCGCCGCCGCGGCCGCCGCCCTGCATCTGCCGCATGAAGAAGATCCAGACGCCGATCAGCAACAACATCGGAAACCAGGAGATGAACACCTGCATCAGAAAGCCCTGCTCCTCTTCCGGCTTGGCTTCGACGGTAACGCCGTTCTTCAGCAGATCGCTCACCATCCACAGATCAGGCGCGGGATAGGTGACGAATTTCTCGCCCGACTTCTTCACGCCCTTGATGAGCTTGCCTTCCATGGTGACTTTGGCGACGTTGCCGGAGCGGACTTCCTCGATGAATTGCGAGTAGTCCATCGGCTTCTGCGA
>JBBRGM010000260.1:0-6743 GCA_038240725.1 Burkholderiales bacterium
GTACGACCTTGTCCGGCGGCCAGCAACAGATGATCGCCATCGGTCGCGCGCTGATGGCAAATCCACGGCTGCTGATCTGCGACGAAATCTCGCTTGGACTCGCGCCGATCGTGGTCAAGGAAATCTATGAAGTTTTGCGGCGCGTCGCGCAAGCCGATCTCACCGCAATCATCGTCGAGCAGGACGTCGGCACGGCGCGCACCGTTTCCAATCGGCTCTATTGTTTTCAGGAAGGCAAGGTGTCGCTGACCGGCCGCTCGCACGAGATGACTCACGAAGCCATCTCGCTCGCCTACTTCGGCGTCTAGCGCGATGGCCAATCTTCGCAACTGCGCATTATTGTTTCTTTGCACCTGCGCACCATCATTTCTTCGCACCTGCGCACCATCATTTCTTCGCACCTGCGCACTATCATTTCTTCGCACCTACGCACTATCGCTTGACTGCCCAATGTCATGTTGAGTTGGGTCAACACAATACTGCAAGGCGTGCTGCTCGGTGGGTTGTATGCACTGTTTGCGCTCGGGTTGTCGCTGGTGTTCGGCGTCATGCGGCTGGTCAACATCGCGCACGGCGATTTCGTTTTGCTCGCTGCCTTTGCCGGACTCACTCTGGTTACCGGAGTCGGCGTCTCGCCGGGCGTGGCTTTGCTGCTGTTGATTCCGATTGCGTTCGGTGCGGGCTACGCGATTCAGCGCGGGTTGCTCAACTTCGCGCTCGGCCGCGATATCCTGCCGCCGCTGTTAATCACCTTCGGCTTATCCATCGTCATTCAAAATGCATTGCTGGAAATCTTTTCCGCCGATACGCGATCGATCGACGGCGGCGCACTGGTGACGGCGAGCTTGCACATCACGGAAGGCCTGACCCTCGGCTGGCTGCCGCTCATCATTTTCGTATCGGCTGTGCTGATCACGGCCGGGCTGCAATGGTTGTTCGGCGCCACGCGCATCGGCCGCGCCTTTCGCGCCGCATCCGACGATAGCGAGGCTGCGCAGCTGATGGGTGTGAACAACCGGCATGTCTACGCTTTGGCGACCGGCATCGCGTTTGTGCTGGTTGCGATTGCGGGTATGTTTCAAGGATTGCGCACGACCATCGCACCGACCGACGGACCGGCGCTGCTGCTGTACGCGTTCGAAGCGGTCATCATCGGCGGTCTCGGATCGTTCTGGGGAACCTTCGCCGGCGGCGCCATCCTGGGCGTGGCGCAGACCATCGGCTTTCGACTCGACCCGGGGTGGGGCATCCTGGTGGGCCACTTCGCTTTCCTCGCGGTGCTGCTGGTCAAGCCGAGCGGATTATTTCCCAGGACCCAGTGAGCGCGCCGATGGACTCCGAGGTGAGACGCACCTTCAAAGTCGAACGCGCCACTACGGCGAGTCGCGTCGGCTTCGCCGTCGCTGTCATTGCGCTGGCGGTTTTGATCAGCTTGCCGTTCTGGGGCGAATCGAGCTGGCTGCGCTTGTTTGCCGAGTTTGCCTGCTTCCTCGTGCTTGCTCAGATGTGGAATCTGCTCGCCGGCTACGGGGGCATGGTATCGGTCGGACAGCAAGCGTTTCTCGGCCTCGGCGGCTATGCGCTGGTCGTGCTTGCCAATCACACGGGCATCAATCCATTTGTCTGCGTGCCGCTGGCTGGGCTGCTCGCGGCGCTGATCGCGGTGCCTACAGCAGCCATCGTATTTCGGCTGCAGGGCGGCTATTTCGCGATCGGCACTTGGGTAGTGGCCGAGGTCTATCGCCTGTTGATCGCCAACGCATCTGTGCTCGGCGGCGGATCAGGCACGAGCTTGATGGCATTGCGCGGAATTCCGAAGGCGACGCGCGAATCGATTACGTTCTGGATCGCGGTGCTGCTCGCATTCGGTTCCGTCGCGCTGGTATACGTGCTGTTGCGCTCGCGGTTGGGACTTGCATTGACCGCTATTCGCGACAGTGAGCCGGCGGCGGCGAGCCAGGGTGTCAACGTGCGCGCAGTCAAGTATCTGGTCTACGTGATTTCAGCGATGGGATGCGGTCTCGCCGGCGCGCTGTATTTTCTGTCCAACCTGCGCATCTCGCCGGACGCGGCGTTCGGCGTGAACTGGAGCGCGTTCATCATCTTTATCGTGGTGATCGGCGGCATCGGGACCATCGAGGGGCCGATTGTCGGAACCTTGCTGTACTTTGCGTTGCGCGAGTTGTTCGGCGATTTCGGAACCTGGTATTTGATGACACTCGGCGCCGTGGCGATTGCAGTGATGGTAAAGTTTCCCAAAGGACTTTGGGGATTCGCGGCCGAGCGCTTCGACCTGCACTTTTTTCCGGTGCAGCGCCGGTTGAAAGATCTTTCTTGATGCCGCCTGAATTGGCGAAAAACTCAAACCGAAAAACCGCAACTTAGTGAGGTCACGCTGCCAGATCGGGGCACGACCGAACGTTTAGAGCTCAGATCGTATGCCTGTTTCAGTACTGTTCGTTTGCATGGGTAATATCTGCAGATCGCCGACGGCGGAGGGCGTGTTTCGCCATCACGTGCAGCAAGCAGGTCTCGGGGATCAAATCACGATCGCATCGGCGGGTACGCACGGCTATCACATCGGCGTAGCGCCCGATCCGCGTTCGCAGGCGGCGGCAGCAAAGCGCAAGTACGACCTTAGTGCGCAGCGCGCACGACTGGTAAACGCGAAAGACATCGAGCAATTCGACTATGTGCTGGCGATGGATCGCGAAAATCTGGAAGGCTTGCAACGCATGGCCGCGTCGGCACAGCGCGACAAACCGCGACTGTTTCTCGAATACGCGCACAGCAACGATGTGCTCGAGGTGCCCGATCCCTATTGCGGCGAAGGCGACGGCTTCGAAGTCGTGCTGGACTTGATCGAGGATGCGAGTCGCGGTCTGCTGGCGGATATTCAAGCGCGGCATCATTTGCACAAATCGGATCGATAGATGCGCGCAGATCGATGCTTGACCACTTTCCTTAGGCGTCGTCAGCGTGCATTCGACCGGACGGCACGCAGTGCAATCGCTAAGAATCTTGCCACTCGCTATTACTTTAGTAACACTACTTTAGTAGCTTGACGCTGCGAATTTGGAGGAGTAAAAACACTCGCAAAATGGTGGCGTTCCGATGTCGTAAATCCAACTGTCCAGCCGCTACATGCGCCACTAAGCTACAAAGCAGTTACCGCTGCTCAGAGTTTCAACTAAAACCCGAATACGCAACGCGCCGGTCGGCCGCGGTTCGACTCGCTTGCAGGGCCACGCGTGACGCGTGCTTGGTCGGCCGACGAAGCATCACAGATCCGGGCACACGCTACTCAACTGCGAATCGTCGGGTCAAGGTTGTAGGTTGCTCGAGTATGGCTACAGACAAGCTTGCGGGCTCGAAGCAACTGCAACGCGGTCTCGGCGAAGCGATCGAATTGTGCTTCCGCAGAACTGATGCGTGGTTGCTGCCCGACACTCTGCCGTAGCGTTTACAGGGCGGTACCAGACACCATGTGCAAAGCGTCCTCGTGAGGTTGCTTAGCGTAACCGGAGAAGTGGCGTATGAAATCACGACGGATGGCTGCACAACTTCGCCCTGAGGTCGGTCGCAAGGGCGGTTCGCTGTCGCAAGCACTCAGGCGCGCCTTCGACGCGCTCAAGCCGCGGGCGCTTGGCTTTCCGGCGCCCGCAGCACGCACCGGCATCGAATTCGAATCGCTCGAGCCACGGCTGCTGCTGTCCGCGGATCTGCCGCTCCTCCCGATTGCTGCCCTCGCGGCGCAGACCGAGCAACACCATACGCCGCCGGCTGAAGTATCTCGTCCCGCGACTGCTCAGCCTCCAGCAATCAATTTCGCGTCCCATGATCCGAAGGCTGGCGCCAGCCCGTTCGCGGGACAAGTGATCCATCTCGACCTGGACGGAGCGCAGGACGTGAGCCATCACGGCCCCGTCGCGCCCGAGCACGACGACCGGACTGCGACGCTCGGCGGCGACATCGAGCTCACCAAGAATACATCCGCCGACTATGCCGATCGCGTGCAACTCGGCGCGCTGCTGTTTTCGCCGAACATCAATTTCGCTGCAGCGCCCGGCGCTGCGCTCGATGCATCGCTCAAACTCGCCGACGTCAACGGCAAGCAAGTGCTGCAGCTCGTCGACAATGAGTCGGGTGCCATGCTGCGGCAGGAGGCGCTCGACGCAGACGTGAGCGTCACGGTGACCGGCGGTGATCTGAACGATTCGTTGAAGATCGACTTCGACAGCGCTGCCGCGTTCCACCGGATCAACGTCATATTCGACGGCGGCGCCGGCGACGACTCGCTGAGAGGGGCTACCGGAAACACGGCCTGGACCATTACCGGGGCGAACTCCGGTTCGGCAGGCGCGGTGCGCTTCACCAGCGTCGAGAATCTGCGAGGCGCGGAAGGCAACCAGGATACCTTTACGCTTCGCGGCGGCGGCCGGGTCAGTGGTGTGCTGGACGGCGGCGCGGGCGGCTTCGACAGCCTCGTTATGGACGGCGGTGTCTTCGCGTCCGCGGTCTACACCGCTACCGGGCCCGACTCGGGCACCATCGCTCGCGACAGCGATGTTCTTCACTACGCCGGTCTCGAACCGATCTTCGACAACCTCTCCGTCACCGACCGTATCATAAGGACGAGCAATTTGACCGACAACGCGCGGCTGACGGATCTCGGCGCGCAACTCAAGCTCGCGAGTACCGACGCGATCCCTACGTTCGAGAGCATCACCTTCGCAAAACCGACCAACTCGCTTACGATCGATCTGGGCGCGGACCTCGGCATTCCAGTGGTCTCCGATACGGACCGACTCGATATCCAGGCACTGACGTTCAATGGCGATCTGATCGTCAACGGGGAGGGCGGCAAAGACGAAGTCACGATTACCGGCAACATGAGCTTGAGCGGCAATCCGCTCGCGATCAACGCCGAGCAGATCACCGTCAATCCGGGTGTCACCGTCAACGCGGGGAACATCACGCTCAACGCCGTGGCAACGCTGGGCAGTCTCGTGACGCCCAACACGCTGCCGTTGGCGAACGTCGCGGCAGCCGTCAACGTTAACGGCGCGAGCCTGGTTGGGAACAACATTATTTTAACGGCGAGCACATCGCTGGTATCGAATATCACGAATCTGCTGCCGGCCGTTCCGGTTGTATCGTTGCTCGCAAACGTATCGGCAGAAGTGGCCGTGACGGGAAACTCGACGATCACCGCATCGGGCGTGTTCGCGGCTCACGCAGTGTCCAACGTGAACTCCACCGTGCTTGCCAACCCGGCGGTAGCGCCAGCGGTCGGTGAGATCGCTGTGGCTGCGCCGGTGATCAACAACACTGCGCGCAGCCATCTCTCAGACAACACCGCGGTCAGCGCCGGAGGTACGGTCGCCGTCGACGCTACGACCAACACGTTGGTCAACGCGAGGGCGGATGGCATCGCTGCGGTAACCTCCGTCGGAACGACGACCGCGATTCCGGTGGTTATCGTCACGACCGAAGCGTTCATCGAAGACGCCGCGCGTGTAACCCAGTCGGACAGCATCGACGTGGACGCGACGGCGACCGGCACGATCACCACTACGGCGAACTCGACACCAGCCGGCGCGGCGCTCAACCCCGCTACGCTTGCGACCCTTAAGATCGCAACTGCGGCCGGCCCGCAGACCGACGCCGCGGCCATCGCCGCGATGACACTCACGAGCACGACGCGGGCATTCCTCGACACATCGGGCGCACTCGTCTCGACCGGGGCCGTGTCGCTTCTCGCTTCCTCGAGCTACAACGTCAATACGACGGCGAACGCGACGCCGACGGTGAGTGCCGACAACAACGGCTTCGCGGTTGCGGTCAACTTGACGCAGATCATCGACGAAGCGTTCGTCGACGGCACCCCGACGATCACCGCGACGGCGCTCAATGTCCGCACTGGTGGTGGAAGCCACTTGACCGCGCTGTCGAGATCCGGCGCGGCAGGTCTGGACAATGCCAATCAGGGCATCGATGCGGGCTCGTTCGCGTTGAACACGAACATTCCGAGCCTCGGCCCGATTCAGGGCAATCTCAGCGAAGCGCTCATCGCCAAGGGAGCGGTCGTCAATTTCACCGGCAACACGGACGTCAACATTGCAGCGGCGAATACCACGATTACGGATGTGAGCGCGGAGCCGCGCGGTGCGGCTGTGATCGCGGACAAGCTCGGTGTCGGACGCTCGGTGGCGACCAATGTCTCCGCCTACACTACGCTCGCCGCCATAGAAGCCAACGCCGGGATCAACGGCGCGCACAACCTGAGTCTGACCGCAAACGGGAATCAAACCGCGCGAGTCACTGCGCTGGCTGGTGCATTGGCAGGTGTGGACGCGAGCGCCCAGACCGTCGCTGCTTCCATCACCGGCAACGCCAGCCTGGTTCTGATCGACGTTGGCGCGGCGATGGCGCTGAGCGGCACGTTGACCGCGCGGTCGAATCACAAAGCCACCAGCATCGTGCGCGCGAGCAGCGATGCGGCCGCAGCGCAGGCCGGCTCGCCAACGTCCTCGCTGGCTTTGCCGATGGCGGTGAATCTCGCTAACGATGTGGCGACGACCACCGTATCGGGCACCGTCACCGCGGCAGGCGCCATCGCGATCTCGTCGGACGCCGATGTGCAAAACCAGGCGGAAAGCGTAGCCGGTGTGCAAGGCGCTGATCCAAACAATACGTCGGCCGCCAGTCTCGTGACCGCCGAGATTGCGTTCCTTAGCAAT
>JBBRGM010000261.1:0-6736 GCA_038240725.1 Burkholderiales bacterium
GCTCGGGGCGCTCTTGGCCGAGCCGCGCGATGGCAGGGGCGGTCCCGGCGAGGAACCTGCCCTCCATGCGCAGCTCCTTCAGCGAGAGCATCGCCAGCAGAAAATCGAGCCCGCTGAGGGACTTCCAGGGCCCGCTCGAGCGCCTGGCTCATTTGCACTTCGCGCCTATCTGCCCGTCGAGCATGAGGGTGCTGGCGAGGAAGACCTGCCCCGAGTCGGTGAAATCCCAGGTGCCGGTCGCTGGTCTGGGCGGGACGCACCAGATGGATATATCCGATAGCGCCTCGCCGTGCTGCAGATCGAAATCGAGGGGCCCCGAGGCGCCGTCGAAGTCGATGTTCTGGCCGGCGCTCAGATCGGTCACCGCTCGGTTGATGCGCGAGGCGCCTACCTGGATACGCTCGCCGGGCGGGACGAGCCTCGAGAAGCCCTGGGCGAGGGCCTTGCCTGTCAGCTCGCCCGCGCCGAGCGAGACGGCGCTCAGGGCCAGCAGGTAGGCGGCGTCGTACGAGCCGGCGGCGCCGAAGGAGCAGGCGCATTGTCGCCGGGGCGAATCTCGACGCGATCTGCGCCACAATCGCCGAGACGCGGCGCCAGGTACGTGCGGAAGTCGAGCAGCGCTTCGTCGATGTGCTGGCGCTCCAGCTGCGCACCGAGACCGAGACGCAGACGCTGAAAGTCATTCAGAACGCGAGCGGCCTGATGCAAAAGCGCTTCAAGGCAGGTCAGGACAACCGTTTGGACGCGAACCTCGCTCGCATCGAGGCGGAACGTGCGCAGAACCAGGTCAAGGCTTTGCGCGAGGAGCTGATACGCGCCCGCGTCGCACTCGCCGCACTCCTGCAACTGGCGCCGACCAGCCTGCCGGAGGTGACAGGTACGCTAGAGAGCGGAGCCCTGCCCTACACCCTCGAAGGCCTGCTAGAAACCGTACCGCAGCGCTCAGGCCTGCGCGCGCTCGAGCATCGCGAGCAGGCGGCGCGCAGCCAGCTCAGTCTAGAGCGTAAATCCGCCTACCCGGATGTAACACTCGGCTTGAGTTACGGGCGCGAGCGAGGCCTCGAGGGTCGCGACAACATCACCGCACTCACCTTCAGCGTCCCGCTTCCGCTATTTCGCAGAAATGCCAGCGCAATCGGGCGCGCAACGAGCGATCTCACGCGCGCGCAGATCGACCGCGAAGCGACCGGTCGCGACGCGCGCGCGCAAGTGTTGGCGCTATGGGAACAATTGCAGAGCTTGCAAGACCGCATCGACGACATCAAGGCCTCGATCCTGCCGACGCTCGAAGAGAATCAGCGCTTGTCTTTGCGAGCGTTGCAGGTCGGAGAAATTGGATTGCCGCAGCTCCTGCTGGTCAGCCGCCAGCTGTTCGACGGAAGACGTGATCTGATCGATGCGCAGAACGCGTTGCGCCTCACCAAAACCTCGCTCGAAGCGGCCGCGGGCTGGCCGGCAGAAAGCGAAATTCAGGAAGCGATCGCTGTGCCCGCTCAGCAACGCAATGGAGCAGCGAAATGAACAAGACCACGCGAGATTATCTTGCCGCAACCATCGCTGGGCTCATTCTCGTGACAGCCGGCGGCTGCGGCAAAACGGAGAACGCGCAGTCGGCAAAACCGGAGCGTGTGGCGGGCGAGACGCCCGCGCATACAAACGGGGTTGAGAAACGCGACTCCAAAAAGACCGTCGAAGCTGCAGGCGAGCACGCTGATGGCTCCGGTGCAATCCGGCTGAGCGATGAAGAGATTCGCACGGCCGGCATCACCGTGGCGACGCTGCAGCCGCAGGATGCGCCCGAGGAGCTGACGCTAACCGCAACGATCCAAGCTAATCAAGACCGGCTCGCGCATGTTGCCCCGCGTGTAGCCGGTCGCGTCGTCAAGGTCAACGTCGGTCTCGGCGCTGCGGTGAAGCGAGGACAGCAGCTTGCGCTGCTCGACAGTATCGAGCTCGGTGAAGCGCGCTCAGCGTATCGTCAGGCGAGAAGCGAAGCGGAGTTGGCGCAGGCCAATTTCAAGCGCGCGGCGCAGCTCAACGAAGAACAGATCATCGCGCAGAAAGACTTCCTGCAGGCTCGCTACGAGAATGAGAAAACGCAAGCCGCCTTGCGCGCGGCGCGCGAGAAGCTGCGACTGCTTGGCACCACACCCGAGGCGGCGCCGGGCGAGGAAGGTGGCTCGGTGTTTCCGCTGACGGCGCCGTTTGCCGGCAACGTAATTGAGAAACACGCCATTCTCGGCGAGCTCGGCGACCCCGCCGACTCTCTATTTACCATCGCTGATTTATCCACGGTCTGGATCGAGGCGAGCGTATACGAAAAGGATCTCGCCAAAATTCGCGTCGGCTTGCCGGCTTCGATCACCGTTGCTGCTTATCCGAATCTTTCGTTCAAGGGCCGCGTTGGCTATCTCGGCAGCATCATGGACAAAGAAACGCGCACCGTGAGTGCGCGCATCGAAGCGGCCAACAGCGACGGGCGGCTCAAACCCGAAATGTTTGCGACCGCAGTCATTGAAGTCGGCGGCGCGAAGCGCAGAGCGCTCACCGTTCCCGAGGCCGCCATCGCCCTGGTGCAGGGACTGCCCACGATATTCGTCGCTACACCGGAAGGATTCGTTGCGCGCCCGGTCGAAACGGACGGCAACGTCGGCGGCCGCCTGGTGGTCAAGTCCGGTGTTGCCGCCGGCGAAAAAGTGGTAATGACCGGCGCCTACGCGTTGAAGGCCAGGCTGCTCAAATCGCAAATCAGCGACGAACACTGAGGAGCGACGAAAATCATGTTGAACACAATCGTCGATCTCTCGCTTCGCTACAAGTTGCTCGTGCTTGTGGCCTTCGTCATCGTCATCTTCCTCGGCGCGAAAGCATGGCGCGACGCGCCGGTCGATGCCTTCCCCGATGTGACCCCGGTGCAAGTCAACATCTACACCGAATCGCCGGGGCTCGCAGCCGAGGATGTGGAGACGCTCCTCACCGTGCCGATCGAAACTTCGATGGCGGGGCTCGCCGGCGTCGATCAGATCCGCTCGGTCTCGCTGTTCGGCCTGTCCTACGTCAGCGTCTATTTCAAAGATGATGTCGACATCTATTTCGCACGCAGGCTCGCCGGCGAAAAGCTCCTCGAAGCCCAGGAGCGTATTCCGCAAGGTTACGGCGAGCCGTCGCTCGGCCCGAATACTTCGGGGTTGGGCCAGGTGTTCTGGTACACGATCGAGTCCGCCGACCAGAAACTCTCCGAGATGGATCTGCGCACCTTGCAGGACTGGAGCGTGCGGCTGGTATTTCGCACCGTCCCCGGCGTCGATGACATCACTTCTTGGGGCGGCCACGAGAAGCAATACCAGGTGCTCATCAATCCCGACAAGCTCATCAAGTACGGCCTTTCGTTCAAAGCGGTGATGCAGGCGATCACCGCCAATAATCGCCAGGTCGGCGGGCAGTATCTGGACGTGGGCGCCGAACAGTATCTCGTGCGCGGCTTAGGGCTGGTTTCGAACGTTCGCGACATCGGCGACGTGGTGCTCGCCACTCGCAATGGAACGGCGGTCTACGTGCGCGACGTGGCGGAGGTGAAAGAAGGCGCCGGCCTGCGCTTCGGCGCGGTCACGCAGAACGGGCGAGAGGTGGTTCTCGGGATGGTGCTTCAGCGCATCGGCGAGAACGCAAAGAACGTCGTCGATGCGGTCAAGCAAAAGCTCAAAACCGCACAGGACGCTTTGCCTAAAGGTGTCACCATCAATCCGGTGTACGACCGCACCGAGCTGGTGGACAAAGCGGTGAGCACTGCCGAGCGGGCGCTCATCGAAGGCTCGATTCTGGTCGCCGTGGTGTTGTTTTTGTTTTTGGGCGAGGTGCGATCGGCATTGGTAGTCATCGTCGCGTTGCCCCTTGCCATGCTGATGAGCTTTATTCTCATGCAGCGGTTCGGGCTTTCCGCCAATCTCATGTCGCTTGCCGGCCTGGCGGTCGGCATCGGCATGATGGTGGACGGTGCCGTGGTGATGGTCGAGAACGGCTTCCGGCTGCTGTCGCACCACGCCGGCAAGAACGTGAACAAGACCAACGTCATTCTCGAGGCCGCGCGCGAGGTGATCAACCCGGTGGCGTTCGCCATCCTCATCATCATCGTCGTATTCCTGCCGCTGTTTTCGATCACCGGCCTGGAAGGCAAACTGTTCAAGCCGATGGCGCTCACCATCACCTTTGCGATGGTGGGATCATTGATTCTCACCATCACGTTGGTGCCGGTGCTGTCCGCTCTGATCCTGAAGCCCAAGCCGGAGAAGGACACGTTTATCGTTCGTACGGTCAAGCGCTTCTACCTGCCGCTGCTCGATTGGGCGCTCGATAACAAAAAGAAAGTGGTGATATCGGCGCTCGTGCTTCTGGCCTTGTCGCTCGCCATCATTCCGTTCCTCGGCAAGGAATTCATGCCCACGCTGCAGGAGGGCGGAATTATGTTCCGCGTGACGAGCATCCCATCCACTTCGCTCGATGAATCGATCCGGATTGCAAATCGCATCGAAGCGGGGCTGAAGGAATTCCCGCAGACCCGCTCGGCGCTGGCGATGATCGGGCGCGCGGAGAAGGGCGAAACGGCCGATGTGAATTACATGGAGATCCTCGTTAACCTCAAACCGCAGGATGAGTGGCCGGCGCGTGTTTCCTATCCCGAGCTCTCCAGCCAGATGCAGGAACACCTCGAGCAGCTGGTACCCACGGCTGTCTTCGCTGCGACTCAACCGATTCAGATGCGGGTGGAGGAGCTCATCTCAGGGGTGCGCGCGACACTCGCGCTCAAGCTCTACGGTCAGGATCTGACCACGCTCGACCGTATTTCCGGCGAGCTCAAAACCGCGCTCGAAGGTGTGCCCGGCGTGAGCGACCTTGCGCTCGAGGCGAACAAGGGCAAGCCGCAGCTGGTCATTACGGTGAAACGCGACGAGGCGGCACGCTACGGTATCAATGCCGAGGAGATCCTCGAAGTAGTGCAGGCCGGTGTCGGCGGCGAATCCGTGAGCACGCTGCTAGAGGGCGTGCGGCGCTTCGATATTCAAGTCTGGCTTGCGCCGTCTTTTCGCGACAGCGTGAGCGCGATCGGCAACATTCCAATTCGCACCGAGAGCGGCGCGCTGGTGCCGCTGTCGCGTGTCGCTGCCATCGCGCTGGATGAGGGTTACTCGTTCGTGCGGCGCGAGCAGCTACAGCGCTACGCGGTCATTCAGCTCGACGTGAAAGGTCGCGACGTGAACAGCTTCGTCCAGGAAGCCGACACGCACATCAAAGAGCGCGTGAAATTGCCGGAAGGCTATTGGATCGAGTGGAGCGGCGCCTTTGAAAACCAGCAGCGCGCGATGGCAAAACTGGCGCTCATCGTGCCGCTCACTATCGGGCTCATCTTCGTGCTGCTCTATACCGCGTTCAACTCGCTTACCTATGCAACGCTGATCATCGCTAATGTGCCGTTCGCCACCATCGGCGGCGTCATCGGCTTGTTTATCACCGGCCAGTATCTCTCGGTTCCGTCCGCGATCGGGTTCATTGCGGTGTTCGGAGTCGCCATGCTCAACGGCATCGTCCTGGTTTCGTTTCTTAACGATATGCGCCGGCAGGGATTGCCAATCCGCGAAGCGGTGCGGCGAGGCGCCGAGCTGCGCCTGCGCCCGGTGCTGATGACGGCCGCGGTGACGATTCTAGGTCTTGTGCCAATGCTTCTCTCCACCGGCGTCGGCGCCGAGACGCAGCGTCCGCTGGCAACGGTGGTAGTAGGCGGCTTGTTTACGTCCACGGCACTCACGCTGGTTCTTCTACCCCTGCTCTACGAATGGGTCGAAGTGCGCCGTGCGCGCAAGCACGACGGTGTGGTGCGCCTTGCTCGTCGAGGCGCATGAACCGCACAGCCGCTGCAAATGCGATTTCCTGTCTTGATTAATCGTGCGGCTGATCCATCTTCCTGCTAGTAATAGTGCCGACGTATGAACGAGGAGAACGAGCCGGTGAGCCACAACCACGAAGAAGGCGATCACACCCCCGCGCAGGGCCACAGCCATGCCGGACATGGGCCCGGCCACGCGCATTCTCACGCGCACGCCCATGGTCCGATGGAATACGGCCGCGCATTCGCAATTGGCGTCGGCTTAAACCTGACCTACGTGATCGTGCAGGCAAGTTATGGGTTGTTCGCGAATTCGGTGGCGTTGCTTGCCGATGCGGCACATAACCTCTCCGATGTTTTGGGACTTGTGCTTGCGTGGGGTGCAGCTGCGCTCGCGAAGCGCCTGCCGTCGGCACGCTTCACTTACGGTTTGCGCGGATCGTCTATTCTGGCCGCCCTTGCCAATGCGGCATTCCTGCTGCTAGTCACCGGCGGCATCGCGTGGGAAGCGATACAACGCGTTCTGCATCCCTCCCCTGTCGCAGGCGTAACCGTGATGTGGGTCGCCGCGCTCGGCATCGCCATCAATGGCGGTTCGGCGTTGTTGTTCATGTCCGGGCGCAAGCACGATCTCAATGTCCGGGGCGCGTTTCTGCATCTGCTGACCGATGCCGTGGTCTCGCTCGGCGTTGTATTGGCTGGAATAGGTATTATCTTCACCGGATGGTTGTGGCTCGATCCTGCCATCAGCCTGATCATCAGCCTCGTGATCGTGGCGGGCACCTGGGGCTTGCTGCGCGACTCGGTGCGGCTCGCGCTCGATGCCGTGCCGGAAGGCGTCAATATCCATCATGTCCG
>JBBRGM010000262.1:0-6731 GCA_038240725.1 Burkholderiales bacterium
GCACAACTTAAAAGATAAGCGGCGCTCTTTAAATTGCCATGTCGCGAAATTACTTTCTCGCGCACGTTCCTGCCGCGCGCGATCCTGCGGCGACGAGCTTCTCTATCCGCCGCGCGCGAAGTCTAGAAGCAAATGCATCGACTCGACGGCGGCTACAATTCTTGTGGCTGATCGGCGACGGCTGCGCAATCGCCCATCTTTACGCGAAAATTACACCGAAGACGATCCGCGCGCCATATGCCGAAACGTCTAAGGTGCAAAGAATTACAGCAACTGGCGTGGCTGAGCGCGACACGAAAATCACGTGACGATGCGCGAGCAGAGTGCCGGTAAGCGTGCGAAACGGATCGTGTACCATGGACCGCCTCGCTCTCTTCGAATCTGACCTGCATGCCGCAATCGCCTTCGGAGCGCACCGCGCCAGACAACGGCGATACCGACTCGTCGAATTCGCGTCTCGACACGCCGCGCTCCGGCAGCCAGGGATCCAGCAGCCAAGGTGTCAATGAAAAGCAGGCGCAGCTATCGCGGATGAAGTGGATCGCGACGTCGCTGCTGGTCGTCGTGCTTGCGATTCTTGTAGTCAGCAGCGTGCTGGCACCGTCCTATCCATCGTTGAGTTGGGTGCGCGCATTTGCCGAAGCCGCGACGGTCGGTGCCGTGGCCGACTGGTTCGCCGTGGTTGCGCTGTTTCGGCATCCGCTCGGACTGCCGATCCCGCACACGGCCATCATCCCGCGCAACAAAGATCGCATCGCCACCGCGCTCGGCAAATTCGTCGAGCAGAATTTTCTGACACCGGAAAATATCGTCAGAAAGCTCGAGCAGCGGCACATTTCGAGGGAGCTCGGCCTGTGGCTATCGCGACCGCAAAACAGCACTGCGCTCACCGCGCGCATCTGCTCGTTCATCCCCGGATTGTTGAGCGCATTGGAAGACGACGACATGCGGCGCTTGCTCGATCGCTCGCTCACGCCGCAGCTCGAACGCCTCGATCTATCGGCGGTGACCGGCAAACTGCTTGGTTTGCTGACCGCACAAGGCCGGCATCAAGGTCTGCTCGACGGCGCTTTGATCATGGTGGATCGATGGGTGAGCAAGAATCAAGAAATGCTGCTGGGGAAATTCAGCGAGATGTCGCGCTACACGCCGGCCTTCGTCGACCGCTACATCATCAGCCGCTTCGTTGCGGGGTTGACCGATTTACTGCAGCAGGTCGCCGCCAACCCTGGGCATGAACTGCGTGCCCAGTTCGACGTCGCTACGCAAGAGTTCATCGAGAAACTGAAGAGCTCGCCTGAGTATCACGCGCAGGCCGAAGTCTTGAAGAACGATCTTCTGGCGCATCTGAAAGAACACGCTTACTACGGCGATTTGTGGCGAGCCGGCCGCAAGGCGATCCTGGCCGACCTCGAGGGCGACGACTCGGTCATCCGGCGGCAGCTATGCGAAGTGCTGGTTGCGCTCGGTACCGGCCTGGGCAAGGACCACGCGTTGCAGGCGAAGCTGGATAGCTGGCTGATTCGAACGATCAGAACATTTGCGATGCGCCACCGCCATCAGATATCGACGCTCATCGAAGAGATCATTCGCGGATGGGACGCGAAAGAGGTGGCGGAAAAAGCCGAGCTCGAAATCGGCAAAGACCTGCAATACATCCGCATCAACGGGATGGTGGTGGGCGGCATGGTCGGCGTGGTACTGCACGCTTTCGGTAAGTTGCTCTAGCGGGGTTGGATTCGTGGCGTCGATATGCGATTGCCTGCCGCTATGCTTCGCTCACTCCCAGCAATTCCTCGGCGACCGTGTCCGCGCCCAGCACGCCGATGGTGATCGGCGTATCCGGCCGAGGAAATTTCGTGGCAGGCCATTCGACGTAGCTGGCGAATTTGTACAGATAAGCGGCTTTGACGCGATATTCAGGTGCCTGCACACCCTCGTCGGCAGCTGCGCAGAAAACTAGCTGCGCAGCAATTACGGCTGCGGCACCATAGCGTTGCCGAGGGAGCGGTCCGACGTTGATAGAATCACGCGTAGAACATACAGGGGAGGTTATCGATGACCCGTCCGAGCATTCTCGTCGTCGACGACGACCCAGACACCGGCGGCGCACTTGCGTCACTCCTCGAGTCGTGCGGCTACGAAGTGACAACCGCGACAGACGGCGTCGCGGCGCTGGCGAAAATCACGCAGTCCGCGCCTGACATTGTAATTACGGATATCGTCATACCGAAATTGAGTGGCGTAGAACTCTGTATCGAGCTGAAGGCGAACGCTGATACTCGCCGCATTCCTGTGATCGTTTGCAGCGGCGTAGTCCAGCCGCCGCCGATACTTGCTCAGCCCGGCATCGCGTATTTGTCGAAGCCGGTCGATTTCGACGTACTCGCGCGCATCATTGAGGAGCTGCTTGGCGTGAGCTCCAAGTCAGCACCGGACGCGGCACGGTGACGACGGAGGAGGAAACGTAGGCAGCAACGCTTGCGCGCGGTGAGATACCCGCAGCGGGATGTGCGCCGACCGGACCCGTGCGATCACCATCTGCAAGATGGCTCGCATGGCTGCTTGCACGGCTGTCGCGCAACCACATCTCGGGCACCAAGTGGTAACAATTTCCAGCGCAACGCGGTTTGACGCCCTCACCGCGGCTGCGGCATAGTGGCTTGCGGCTTACTTAAAACAGGAGGAGAAAATGATCACATCAAGGCTTCGCGCCTGGCTTACCTACTTCACGCCGGGCGTCGTGCCATCGGCTGGCGCAACGGACAGCGGCGCCATCAGTGCCGACGAAGCGACGAAAGCGGAAGAGGCGCGCTATGCGGCGCAGCTCGCCAACGATTTTCCAGCGCTGCAAAAGCTGTTCGGCGAAGACCTGGTCTACACGCACTCGAGCGCATTGGTGGACACGAAGAAGAGCTTTATCGAAGCGTTGCGCTCCGGATCGGTCAAGTACCGCGCGATGAAGCACGGCGAGCTCAAGGTGCGGACGTTCGGCAGCGTGGCCATCATCACCGGCCAGTGCAACTTCGACGTTACCGTGAAGGGCGAAGATCGCTCGCTCGCGTTATTTTTCCACAGCATATGGGCGAAGCGCGGGGGTGCGATCGAATTCGTTTCCTGGCAATCGACTCGCCTGACGCAATAGCAAATCTGACCGGAGAAGGATAACAAGCATGCCATTCGCAATTCAAACGCAGGACAAACCCGATCACGCGCACGTGCGAGCAGCCGCGCGACCGGCACACGTGGAATATTTGACCGCACATAAAGACAAGCTGCTGGCTGCGGGCGCGCTGGTCAACGATGACGGCGAGGGTGCGCACGGCGGCTTGCTCATCGTCGACAGCGAGGACCGCGCCGAAGTCGAACGATTCGTCGCCGAAGACCCGTTCACCAAAGCCGGCCTGTTCGCGAAGGTGACGGTCACCCGCTGGCGCAAGGCGTTCTTCAACAAAGAACGATTGCTCTAACCTTCAATAAGCCAGGTGCTCTGCAGCGGGCGTACCGATCTGTTCATCGATCGGCCGCCCGCAAATCGATCTACCGCCCGCGAATCCATCGACCGCAGGTCTACAGCGGCTTGTCCGGATCGATGATAGTCCGCCACATATGTGCGGCCGGGCTGCTGTCGTTACCCAGGCCTTCCTTCGGCTGGCGGAAGTGCCGGCCGATGATGTCGATAAATGGATCGAACACGATCGGCGCCTCGCGGTCGAAACTGTAATCGTCGTACAGCGTGATATGTCGCGCCGTCATGTACCAGGGATGCGCGCGCGCTTCGCGGTGCGCAGCTTGCAGGTATTCCGGCGGTTGATAGCCTTCGCCGAACATCTTCACGTACATCGCCGGATATTCGTATCCCGCCTCGGCGTCCGGAAAGTAGCGCAGCGCCTGATGATAGCGAACCGCCCAGGACACGCGCTCCGATACGTAAGGCTCGATCAATTGCGCGCCCCACCAGCCGTGATCGGGCCGCATCACCCCTAAACCGATATCGTGCAATAGACAGGCAAGCACGGTTTCTTCGTCCACGCCTGCCTTCAGCGCGAGTAAACCGCATTGCGCGTTATGCGCCGCCGAGGCAATCGGCAGGCCGAACTTCGGTTTGTGCAAACGTAGAGTGAAGATATCTACCAGCGTCGGCCGCGCGGTCATCGGCGGATAGGTTTCCGGAACGGCCGGCCGCGCCAGCGATGCACCGATCGTCTGCAAGTCTTCTACGCGCTCGCTCTGCATGTCCATGTCTCAGGTGTCCTCTCGTGATGGCCCGCATGCGAACAGGGCCTGGGTGACGTCTAACGCCGCGACCGCTTCTCGGCTCGACGATCGGCGTTGCCATTCTCTATCCGCATGTCGTTCGTTGCGCTGATATTACGCCGCTGTCGCGGCGCCTGCCCAATCGCAGTGCAATTGCGTCAATTCATGACTCGATCTTGGGCTATAGAGAAGCGCTGGGAACTTAGGACTGCGCAGTCGGGTCAGGTGCTAATTACCCGGGATAAACACGAGGCTCACATGACTACTTTTTCAGTAAACGGCAAGGCCGTCACAGTAGATGTCGATCCCGATACGCCGCTGCTCTGGGTACTGCGCGACGAATTGAAATTGACCGGCACCAAGTTCGGCTGCGGCATCGCGCAGTGCGGCGCCTGTACGGTCTATCTCGATGGCTTGCCGCGGCGATCTTGCGTCACACCGATCCAATCGGTCGAGGGCGGCCAGGTCACCACCATCGAAGGGCTCACCGGCAAGGAAGCCAAGGCAGTGCAAGGTGCCTGGGTGGTACTCGACGTGCCGCAATGCGGTTACTGCCAATCGGGGCAGGTGATGACTGCGACCGCATTGCTCAGCGAAATTCCCAACCCCACCGACGCCGACATCGATAGCGCAATGGCAGGCAACGTCTGCCGCTGTGCTACCTACGTTCGTATTCGCGCCGCCATTCACATGGCTGCAAAATCTCTGGGAGCATGAGCGATGCTTAACGTAGCCAGATTTCAACAGCGTTCGCTGCCCGCGCAGATCTCGCGCCGCGATTTTCTGCGCGCCACCGGTGGTGTCGGTATCGGTTTGATCGTCAGCGCGTATGTACCGGGTTTTGCAGGCGCGGCGGATGCGCCAAAGCCGCCCACGGCGCAAGAAGTTGCGCAGAGCGTTGCCGCGTTCATCAAGATCGGACCGGACAACACCGTTACCGTCGTATCGAAACACTTGGAAATGGGGCAGGGCCCGTACACCGGTCTTGCGACATTGGTGGCCGAGGAGATGGATGCCGACTGGTCGCAAATTCGCGCAGCTGGCGGCGGGTCCAATCCCGAGCTGTACAAGAACTTCGTGTTCGGCATGCAAGGCACCGGCGGCTCTTCGTCGATTGCGAATTCCTACGAGCAGATGCGCAAGGTCGGCGCGACTGCGCGCGCGATGCTGGTTGCAGCAGCGGCGCAGGAATGGTCCGTGCCGGCGTCCGAGGTCAGCGTGAGCAAAGGCGTTGTACGCAGCACGTCCGGCAAACACGCGACATTCGGCGAGTTGGCGGACCGCGCAGCGCAGATGCCCGCGCCGACCAGCGTCAAGCTGAAAGATCCGAAGCAGTTCACGCTGATCGGCAAGCCACTGGGCAAACTCGATTCCGCGGTGAAGTCGACCGGTAAGGCGATCTATACGATCGATGTGCACGCGCCGGAGATGTTGACGGTCGTGGTCGCGCATCCGAGTCGGTTCGATGCCAAAGCCGCATCGGTCGACGATTCGGCCGCGCGTAAAGTCCGCGGTGTAGTCGACGTCAAAGTCATACCGCAAGGTGTCGCCGTCTATGCGACCGGCTTCTGGGCCGCGAAGAAGGGCCGCGATGCATTGAAAATCACCTGGGATGAGACGGACACCGAAACGCGCAGCACCGATCAGCTGCTGGTCGAGTATCGCTCGCAGGCGAAGCAGCAGGCAGCCACCGCTACGCATCGGGGCAATGTCGAATCGGCGTTCGGCAAGGCGTCGAAAATCATCCAGGCCGAGTACGTGTTTCCATATCTCGCGCATGCGCCGCTGGAACCGCTCGACTGCACCATTGCGATGAATAACGGCGCCTGTCATGCCGCGTTCGGCTCACAGATGCAAACCGTCGATCACATGGCCATCGCGAAAGTGATGGCGTTAGATCCCAGCAAAGTCAGCATCGAGACGCTGCTCGCGGGCGGCAGCTTCGGCCGGCGTGCGCAACCGACCGGCGATCTCGCCGCTGAGGCCGCGGCGGCGCTGAAAGCGCTCGGACGCGACGCTGCGATCAAGCTGGTGTGGACGCGCGAGGACGACATTCGCGGCGGCCGTTATCGGCCCTTCACGCTGCACAACGTGCGAGCCGGTCTGGACAAATCGGGGCGCATCGTCGCGTGGGACCACAGCGTCGCCAGTCAGTCTATTTTTAAAGGCACGCCGTTCGAAATGATGATGAAAGAAGGCGTCGATCCGAGCATGGTCGAAGGCCTGGAAGATCTGCCATACGCAGTACCGAACCTTCGCGTCGGCGCGCAGATAATGGAAGTACGCGTGCCGGTGTTGTGGTGGCGCTCGGTGGGCAACACGCACACCGCGTACGTCAAGGAAACGTTCATCGACGAAGTGCTGCTCGCAGGCGGCAAGGATCCGCTGCAAGGCCGTCTCGCTCTGCTCAGCAAAGATCGACGGCACACCGGTGTGCTGCAGGCGGTGGCGAAGCTCGCAAACTGGAAGGGCGC
>JBBRGM010000263.1:0-6713 GCA_038240725.1 Burkholderiales bacterium
CCTCGGACGAGCGGGAAGGACGTATGCGGCGCATGCGTCGGTCCATCCGCAGCTACGATGTTTTCTGGTGGGTCGACTCATTCTTGAGTGCAGCGATTGCGCGCGATCTGAGCGCATTTCCCCTGCCACTCGAACGGACGCCGGAACTGGCGGCCGACTATCTGCCGATCTAGCGCACGCCAACTTAAAGCCCGGCGCTGCCGGTTTAGAGCGCAGCGTCGAGCTCGGCACGCGAATCTTAGCAAGCATCGTTGTACCGATAAATACCTTGCAGGGCGGCCGCGGTCCTGACGTGCGTGTAGAGCGATTTGAAACGTAACGTTGCGCCACCGCATCAGGGTTGCGAGGTGCGGCCGGATCAGTCAACATGCAGCCCCGCGAACTGATCGGCGCAACGTCTAATCACCGCGATCGGCGGTCGACAGTTGCCGTCGGATGGTGCGTTTGCCATTTCAGTGTTGTGACGCTCGTTTCAATTCGGACTCTTACCGCAGATTGCCGAACCTTTCCTTTCTCCCGAATTTCCCGCCCGCGCTCAGCAACCTCGCCCTTACCGGTCTGATTTTGCTGGCGGGTCTGGGATGTGGCGAGCTGTTTCGCCGCGTCCTGCGCTTGCCGCGCATCAGCGGCTACGTCGCTGCAGGTCTGCTGCTCGGGCCCGGCACCTTCGGTCTGGTCGATAAAGACATGCTGCAGGATTCGTGGATCGTGCTCGATATCGCGCTTGGTCTGATCTTGTTCGAGCTTGGCTCGCGGCTGGACCTGACCTGGTTCAAACGCAATCGCTGGCTGCTCGCAAGCAGCATCGCCGAGTGCGTATTGTCTTTCCTGGCGATCTTCGTGGTGCTGCTGCTGCTCGGTGCGCCGAAGTTGCAGGCCGGCATCGGCGCGGCAATCGGCACCGCAACCGGTGCGCCGGTCCTGCTGCTGATCATTCATTCGGAACGCTCCGATGGTCTGCTCACCGACCGGGCGATCAATCTAACCGCGCTCAACAATGTGTTCGCGGTAGTCGTGTTGACCATGCTGCTCGCCTTCTTGCACTTGGAATATCGCGCGGGCATCTATCTCGTATTTCTGCACCCGCTCTACCTGCTGCTGGGTTCGGCATTGCTCGGCCTGGTCGCGAGCGTGATTCTGGTCTGGCTTGCGCGCTGGGTCGGCAAGCGCGAAGATCTGCAGTTCATTTTACTGGTGGCGATGGTCCTGCTGACGGTCGGTATGGCGAAGACGTTGCATTTGTCCAACTTCATCTCGCTGCTCGTGCTCGGCGTGATGGCGCGCAACCGCGACGCCAAGCGCGATCTGCTGCCGGTCGAGTTCGGTCCCACCGCGCAGGCGCTGTTCATCCTGTTGTTCGTGATTTCGGGCGCCACGCTGACGCTCGGCGATTTACGCTCCGGCTTCCTCGTCGGCCTCGCCTTCGTCGTCGCTCGCTTGGCCGGGAAGGTAATCGGTGTGGTGTTGTTTGCACGGCAATCCGGCTTGGCGATGCGTAAAGCGGGACTGTTGAGCATCACGTTAATGCCGATGTCGGCGACTGCGGTCGTCATGGTCGAGAGTACTGCGTTGCTATACCCGGAGTTCGGCGAGCGATTGTCCGCGATCGTGCTTTCCGCTGTTCTGATCCTGGAAATGATCTCGCCGCTGTTGGCGCAATGGGCACTGCGCTGGGCCGGCGAGGCGCATCCCGGAGCGAGCTGATGTCATCGCTCCCGTTCAGTACTTCTGCGCTCTACACACTCGGCGTCGAGCTCGAACTGCAAGTGCTCAATTCGCGCGACTTCAACTTGACCGGCGCTGCCGGCGACTTGCTCGAATTGCTCGATCGCGCAGCACATCCGGGCGACATCAAGCCTGAGATTACCGAAGGCATGATCGAGCTCAGCACGTCGATTCACAGCAATTACGCTAGCCTGATCACCGAGCTCGGCGGGATCCGTGATGCGATGGTCCGCGAAGCCGGCCGCTTGAACATCGGCATTGCCGGCGGCGGCGCGCACCCGTTTCAGAAATGGCACGAGCAGCGCATCTTTGCCGCGCCGCGCTTCCAGCACATTCACGATTTGTACGGCTACCTCGCCAAGCAGTTCACCGTATTCGGGCAGCACATCCACGTGGGCTGCGACAGCGGCGACACCGCGGTACGGCTGACGCATCTGTTCTCGCGCTACATACCGCACTTCATCGCACTATCGGCGTCATCGCCGTTCTTCCAGGGGGTCGACACCGCGTTCGCGACTTCGCGGTTGAACAGCGTGAGCGCATTTCCGCTGTCCGGTCACATTCCATTTGTTCCCGACTGGGACGGCTTCACCGGCTACTTCGACCACATGCGCGCGCTGCACGTAGTCGAGAGCATGAAAGATTTCTATTGGGATATTCGGCCGAAGCCCGAGTTCGGCACGATCGAGGTGCGCGTGTGCGACACGCCGCTTACCCTGGAGCGAGCAGCAGGGCTGGCGACTTATGCACAGGCGCTTGCGCGATATCTGCTGGAAGAGCAGCCGCTCGAGCCGTCGCAGGATGTCTACCGCGTCTACGGTTACAACCGTTTTCTCGCCTGCCGGTTCGGACTCGATGCCGAAATCATCGATCCTTATGAGCGGCGCAAACGGCTGCTCGCCGAGGACATCACCTACACGCTCGGTCTGGTCAGCCGCTACGTCGATCCCGACGGTGCGCAGGCGCTGCAGCGTTTGCGCGATGTGGCGGCCGAGCGCCGCGGCGACAGCGCGCTCCTTCGCGCGCGATTCGCGCAGGATCGATCGCTCAGCAGTGTGGTGCGCTGGGCAGCAGAGCTATGGATGCAGGTCGACGGCGCGCCGAAATAAGTTGAGCGCAGAACGCGCTGGTCGGACGAAGTTGCGCGCAGGCGATGCTGTGGCGAACTAAAGCTCACCCACGCCGATGTTGGGCCGAGCTAAAGTTGCGCGCACAAACGCGCGTTATGTGAGCAATCTGGACGAAGGATTCGGATCATGCCTAAGATGCGCCCTCCGCTGAATATCGGGTTGTCGCCGCGGTTCTTGCACAAGAGCCCGCTCGAGCTCGGTCATCGCGGCAAGACGCTGCAATATCTGGAGCAGTCCATCGCGCACTGGGTGATGACGCAAGATGCGTTGATCTTCATGATCCCGTCGATCGAGACCGGTGGCCTGATCCGTCGCAGCAACCTCAGCGCTGCCGACTATGCCGATGCGCTCGATGGGCTGGTTCTGCAGGGCGGCGCCGATGTGAGCCCGCGCAGCTACGGACAGGAGCCGCTGCGCTCGGAATGGGAAGGCGACCGTTTGCGCGACGAGTACGAGATCGCTCTGCTCCGCGCATTCATGGACAAAGGCAAGCCGGTGCTCGGCATCTGTCGCGGCGCGCAGCTCATCAACGTCGCATTCGGCGGCACGCTCTGGCAGGATATCGGCAGCCTGGTACCGGATAGCTTGAGCCATTACGACTCCGACAAATACGACGAAAACTTTCATCGCCTGCGCATCGAACCGGGTTCTACCCTGGCCGGATTATTTGCCGGCCAGGACGCGATGCTGGTGAATTCCATCCATCACCAGGCCGTACGCGACCTCGGCGAAGGCCTCGAAGTGGAGGCACGCGCCGATCCTGACGGCGGTATCGAAGCCATCCGCTGGATCGGCGACAGCTATGTTCTGGGGCTGCAGTGGCACCCGGAATTTCATTCCGGCCGAGAAGGACTGCTCGACTGCGCGCCCGTTCTCGAAGGTTTTCTACGCGAGGCGCGACGCATAAAGCTCGGCGGCGCATAACCGCTAAGCGCACACGCGGCGCTGCTGCGGCGGAGCAGTGTCGCTGCAATCGTAGTGTTCGCGCGCGATCCGGATAGGCCTGATGTGCGGTGCAGCATACGCTGGCGTGGGTAACCGCATAAGGCTGATGGGTATAGGGAAAAGACTTTTACCGCCGCCGTTTGCAGCGACTGCGTTGCAAGCCGCGAACTTCTCCTTCGAGCGTTGTTGCCTGCGCTTGCGAATCGATTAACGTTCAAGGTACTCTCCATGTCTTGCGACGGAGACTGCTACGTCGCGATGCCATGATGTCCGTAGGGATGTCGGGATGTCCGCAGGGGTGTCGGTCGCACCCCTCGCCACCATCTCCGCTAATGACGGGCGACTTCCGGCTCAAGACGTATCGGCAACTTCCAGCTCACGGCGTGCGGTCGCGACTAGGGTCGTATCCCGCTGTGTCCGGATCGTCATAACGCGCCACAGAAATTGAATCCTTGAAGAGCTTCAGATGAAGAAGAAGGTGCTCGTCACTCGAGAAGTTTTCGATGAAACGCTTGCCTATCTCGGCGAGCATTGCGAGGTCGTCAGCAACCAGACCAGTACCGTCTGGTCTCCGGACGAACTGGCGCAGCGCTTGGAAGGTATCGATGCCGCGCTGGTGCAGACCAGCGACAAGATCGACGAGGCACTGTTGGCGCGCGCGCCGCAGCTTGCCGCAATTTGCAGCGCCAGTGTCGGTTACAACCACATCGATGTCGCGGCGTGCACGCGGCACGGCGTGATGGCGACCAATACACCGGATGTGCTGACCAACAGCGTCGCCGACTTCGCCGTATGCCTGACGCTTGCCACGTGTCGTCGCCTCACCGAATCGGAAGCCTATCTGCGCACCGGCGCCTGGCAGGGCACGCACCTGAAGCAGCTGCTCGGTATGGATTTGCACCACGCGACCGTGGGCATTTGCGGGTTCGGCCGGATCGGCCAGGTCATCGCCGAGCGCGTGCAGGGGTTCAAACCGAAAATTTTGTACAGCGCGCGCAAGCGTGTGTCAGAAGACATCGAGCGCTCGCTCAACGCGACCTTTATGGCGAAGGACGAATTACTGCGGCAGTCGGACATCGTCATCCTGATCCTGCCGTTCACGCCCGAGACGCATCATTACATCGGCGCGCGTGAGCTCGGCCTGATGAAGAAAACCGCCGTCCTGATCAACATGGCGCGCGGCGGCATCGTCGATGACGTGGCGCTGATCGAAGCCTTGAAGGCGCGGCAGATTTGGGCGGCCGGCCTCGACGTCTACGAAAACGAGCCGCGCGTGACGCCCGGCCTGTACGAGCTGGCCAACGTGGTGCTGTCGCCGCACATCGCCAGCGCGTCGGAGCCGACGCGCCAGGCGATGGCGATGCGTGCGGCGAAAAATTGCGTCGCTGCGGTAACGACCGGCAGCGCCCCGGACCTGTTGAACGCGGACTTTGTCCAACATAAGCGCTAGACCGAACGAGCTCGGGCGGTGCGAAGCGCCCGTCACTTAATCGAATCAGCTCATCTTCGCCGATGACATCGACCATGCGAACTTTTATTTCCTCAAATGCTGCTTGCGCCAATTAAAACCACGGACGACCTGTTTGCCTTGAGCCTGGCGGATGTCGTGCGCAGGCTGTCCTCGGGCGAGCTGACCTGCGAAACCTACACGCGCGGCCTGTTCGACCGTATCGACCAGCTCGACCCGCAGCTGCTTGCGTGGGAAGCGCTAGATCGCAACCGCGCGCTCGAAGCGGCCCGCGAATCGGATCGGCGTTTGCGCGCCGGCCGTACGCCGGGCGCGCTGCACGGCGTGCCTGTAGCGGTGAAAGACATCATCGATGTGCGCGGCGTGGTGACCTCGATGGGGTCGCCGATCTACCGGCAGTATGTCGCTGAGACGAATGCTGAAGTGGTCGACCGGCTGCACGCTGCGGGCGCCTTCGTGCTCGGCAAAACAGTGACCACCGAGTTCGCGTTCATGGTGCCGAACAAGACGCGCAACCCGTGGAACGTTGCGCACACGCCGGGCGGCTCCTCGAGCGGATCAGCCGCGGCAGTCGCAGCGGGCTTCGCACCGGCTGCAATCGGCACGCAGACCAATGGTTCGGTAATCCGGCCGGCCGCATTTTGTGGCATCGTCGGTTACAAGCCGGGTAAAGATGTTCTGTCGACCGAAGGCATTCTTACTTTCAGCACCACATTCGATCAGCCCGGCGTGTTTGCCCGCAACGTCGAAGATGTCGCGATCCTGGTGGCGAACCTGGCGCATTCCCGCTGGACGATCAGCTCGCAAATCACCGCACTCAAGCATGCGCCGCGCGTGGTCGCTGTGCGCACCCCGGTCTGGCATCTCGCCGATGCAGATCAGCGTGAGCGCTTCTCAACTGACATCGCGATATTGCGCGAGGCGGGCGCCGTCGTGGATGAAACCGAACTCGCGCCGAGCTTCAACGACGCCATCAAGGTTCATCGCATCATCATGCTGTACGAAGCCGCGAAGGCATCGAGGCAGGTGCGATTGCATCACCGCGAGCAATTGAGCAGTTTTCTCGATGCCGCGCTGGAAGAAGGCGAGCGAATCTCGGCGCCTGAGTACGAGCGGGCGTTGCGCAAGCGCGAAGCTCTGCAGCGCGACTTCTCGCGATTCCTGGATGACTACGATGCGGTGGTGACGCCGCCGGCCGCCGGTGAGGCGCCGCCGTCGCTCGAGAGCACCGGTGATCCGAGCTTCTGCACGATCTGGACGCTGCTCGGGGTGCCGGCGATCACGATCCCGACTGGACTCGGTTCGCGCGGCATGCCGCTGGGACTGCAGATCATCGGCAATCCCGGCGAGTCGAATCATCTGCTGTCTACGGCGATGTGGTGCGAGCGTCAGCTGCCATTCGGCGGGCTGCTCAACCGAGAGAAGAACCACTGATTGGCCGAGAA
>JBBRGM010000264.1:0-6665 GCA_038240725.1 Burkholderiales bacterium
CTCGCCGAATAGTTGTGCTGAATCTCGCTGCGTCGGTCTTGACGCTTATCGCCGCCGGTCTCTCGCTTTGGACAATGCTTCCGGCATAACGCGACGTGATGCTCCTCAGTCTCCGTTGTTAGACCACTACGATCAACCTGACAAGCCTTCTGCCCCGGCCCGTGCGAACGCTCGATCTCAACGAGGCTGCCGCCTTCCTAAAGCTGCACTCCGCGACACTCAGACAGCGTGCGGCCGCCGGGCTCATTCCCGCGGCCCGGATCGGCCGGCGCTGGATGTTCCTGGAAGAAGATCTTGCCGCCTATGTCCGCAAGCAATATGCTAATCCTCGGCAGGCGTTGCAGGGTGGCTATGAGGAATCCACACCATGTCACTCAGCAGACGCAAAGGCTCGCCGTTTTGGTGGGTCCGATTCACCCACAACCGACGCCGCATACAGGAGAGCGCTGGGACTGCCAATCGAGTCCTCGCCGAGCAGTACGAAGCTCGACTGAAGCGGGAGCTGTGGGAACAAGACCGGCTCGGCGTCAAGCCGCGCCGGAAATGGAGCGAGGCGGTTGTGCAATATCTGCGGGAGACAAGCCATAAAGCAACGCACGCGGAAGACATCGCCAAACTGCGCTATCTAGATAGACATCTGGGTGAACTGTCGTTGCAGGAGATCACCCGCGAGGTCATCGACAACATTGCTCGCACCAAGGCGAACGAGGCAAGCGAGGCGACTGCCAATCGTTACCTCGCACTCATCCGAGCAGTGCTTAGGCGTGCCGCGCATGAGTGGGAGTGGATTGACCGATTACCACGTGTGCGTTTGTTTCCAGAACGCAAGCGGCGAGTGCGTTATTTGACGGCGGATCAGGAAGAAATGCTGGTAGGCGCCCTGCCTAGACACGAGGCAGACATGGCCCAATTCGCTCTCGCTACGGGCCTGAGGCAGGCCAATGTGAAGGGACTTGAATGGGGCCAAGTGGATATGCATCGCCGCGTCGCTTGGATTCATCCCGACCAAGCCAAGGGCGGCGAGGGCATTTGTGTTCCTCTAAACAAGGTAGCCTGTCAGGTGATTCAAGGACAACTCGGAGTGCACCCTCGGTTCGTGTTCACATATGACGGCAAACCAGTTAAAGCCATAAACGCTAAAGCTTGGAAGAAGGCTCTGGGGGCAGCCAGACTCAAAGATTTTCGCTGGCATGACCTGCGACACGCATGGGCCACTCGGCATATCCAAGCCGGTACGTCCACCGCAGAGCTGCAGGAACTAGGGGGCTGGCGATCTTCGGAGATGGTCAGACGCTACGCACATTTCGACGCCGAACACTTGGCGAAAGCTGCGGCGCGTATCGAGCCAACTGGTACAAAAATGGTACAGCGGAAGAAATAGTAACGTGGGACGTTGATGCTAACTGCGTGTCTTTATTGGTAGGCCACCCGAGACTCGAACTCGGAACCAACGGATTAAGAGTCCGCTGCTCTACCAGTTGAGCTAGTGACCCGTCGAAAAGGTGGCGAATTATACCTAAGCGATGCGGTTGCAGTCACCATCCCGATGCGATTGAGCCGTTCGATGTTCGGCGCGGCGCATCGGCGTACCATCGTTTGCGAAGGACGGCGACCTTAGCAAGCGAGCGACGGCGCGCCTTCGAGACCAACTTCAGAGGAAGCGACCATGGGACTCTTCGATCAGATCACCGGAGCGCTGGGACAGCAGAGCGGGCTCGGACAACACAGCGGCGAGGGCGCGCAGCACACGGGTGGGATGCAGATGATCCTCGCACTGATCAGCAGTTATCCGGGCGGTGTACAAGGTTTAATTCAAAAACTGACGGCGGGCGGCCTCGCTGAGCACGTGCAGTCCTGGGTCGGCAAGGGCGGCAATCTCCCGGTTTCCGCCGAGCAGATTCAAAGCGTGCTCGGCAGCGGCACGCTCGCGTCGCTCGCCAAACAATTCGGCGTGAGCGAAACGGCAGCCGCGGAGACCGTGTCGCAGGCACTGCCGACCGTGGTCGATCAGGTCACGCCCAATGGCGCTGTCCAAGATGATTTGCTGCAGCAGGGGCTCGGATTGCTGAAGGGCAAACTGTTCGGTTGAGCGTTTGCGCGAGAGTGAGTTCAATGCAGCAAAGAAAACGGGGCGCTATCGCCCCGTTCTCGTCTATCCTGGTCGCGGTAGCGCCCGCGACTGACGTCAGTTACATGCTCTTCCAATCGCCCGACTGTTCGAACGCGTAGGCCGCGCGATAAATCGTCTGCTCGTCGTAGTGCTTGCCGACCAGCATCATGCCGACCGGAAGTCCATCGATCATTCCGCACGGCACCGTCATCGCCGGATGATGCGATAGATCGAACGGCGCGGTGTTGCCGATCATCTCCAGCGCACGCTGAATGTACAGCTCGCGCGGCGCGTCGGCGGGCGGGATCGGCGTCGGCTTCATCGGCTGCGTCGGCAACAGCAGCAGGTCGGCATCCTTGAGCGCGGCGTCATAAGCTTCGGTGAGCCGGCGCACCACGTTGATCGATTTTCCGTAGTAGTGGCCGCCGTGATACTTCTTGATGTAGACGCCGAGAGTGGTGAGCACTTTGGTCGTCTCGGAGAGCTCGTTCGCGCGTGCGGTCCAGCCGTGCAGCTTGTCCATCATGCTGGTGACGTACAGATCCGGACGCGATACGCCGTAGCCGTCGCCGAACATCATCGTCTGCGTCACGCCCTCGACGCCGATCGGCGTCCACATCGCGGGGCCGAGCAGATGCAGCGGAATCGAAACCTCGGTAACCGTCGCGCCCATCTTGCGCAGCAGGTCGGCGCCCTTGCGCACCTTCGCATCGACGGCGGCTTCCGATTCCGGACGGTCGAAGCCTTCTTTGAGGATGGCGATCTTCATTCCCTTCACGCTGCCTTCCAGGCCCGAGGTGTACTTCTGTACTCTCGGTGCGTACTGCCGCGGGTCGTAGCCGTCGGCGCCCGCGAGCACTTCGAGCATCAGGGCGTTGTCCTTCACCGACTTGGTCATCGGCCCGACGTGGTCGATGAAGATTTCGATCGGCATGATGCCGGTGTACGGAACCAATCCATGCGTGGGCTTCATGCCGTAGATGCCGCACCAGCTCGCGGGCATGCGGATCGAGCCGCCCTGATCGCCGCCGAGCGCCATGTCGACTTCACCGAGCGAGACGAGCACGCCGCTGCCAGCCGAAGACCCGCCGGCGGAATACCCCATCTTGTGCGGGTTGTGCACCGGTCCTTTCGCACCCGTGTGGCTGCCGCCGGAGATGCAATACGACTCGCAATGCGATTTGCCTGCGATTTCGGCGCCGGCATCCAACAGGCGAGTGACTACCGTCGCATCGATTTCCGGAACATAGCCTTCCAGAATCGAGCAGCCGTTCATCATCGGCACGCCGGCAACCATGATGTTGTCTTTGATCGCGATCTTTTTGCCCTTGAGCGGACCCGAATCGGCGCCCTTGATCGAAGTCTTCACGTACCACGCGTTGTGCTTGTTTTCTTCGGCCGACGGAAAATGGCCCGGCGTGCGTGGGTACTTCACCTGCGGCAGATAATCCGGCATCGCATCTATCAAGTTGTAGGCGTCGACGTTCGGCTTGATCAGCGCGAGGTAGGACTCCACGTCGGCAGGGGATAGCGAAAGGCCGACTTCCGCGGCTGCGACTTTCAATTGCTCGGCGGTGGGATATTGAACAGCCATGATGGACTCCTTGTATGAAATGCAGTTGGTGTTTCGTCCCCGTTGCCGCACTAGAACGTTGAGAGCTGCGCGCGCCGGATCAGGGGAGAAGATAAACCCGAAGGTTGCGGTTCGGCGCTGGTTCTGTTCGCTACGGTGCGAGCAGGCGAAACAATTCGGGATCGTCCTTGATCCGCTCCGACGGCCCTTCCAGCGCTATGCGGCCGCGGTCCATGACATAACAATACTGCGATACCCGCATCGCGAGCTTGATGTGCTGCTCAACCAGCACCACTGCGATATCGCGTGCCAACTCTTCAAGGCGCAGCGCAATCTCTTCGACGACGCCGTGCCAGACGCCTTCGGTGGGCTCGTCGAGCAGCAGCAGGTGCGGTCTCGACAATAGCGCCCGGCTGATCGCCAGCATCTTGCGCTCGCCGCCCGACAAGGTTCCCGCCTGCTGCGCGAGCCGCTGACCCAGACGCGGAAACAGCGCGACCACTTCGTCGATTCGCTTGTTCGCGCCCGGTGCGCCCATCGCGCCAACCAGAAGATTATCCTTAACCGTAAGTCGTGCAAACACGCCGTGTTCCTGCGGCACGTAACCGATACCGCGCCGCACCCGCTGCTCGGTCGGCATGTGCGTCGTCTCGCTGCCGTCGAACGAAACGCGGCCGCGTTTCGGCAACAGATCACCGGCCAGCGTTTTCAGCAAGGTCGTCTTACCTGCGCCGTTGCGTCCGAGCACGGCGACCGTGCCGCGTCCGGGCGCTTGCAGATCGACATCGAACAACGCCTGACTCGTACCGTAGTAGGTACACAAGCCTTGTGCTTGCAGCAGCGGCGCATCAAGCATGATCGAGGTACGCCTCCTTCACCTTGGCGCTGTTTTGCACCATCTCGATCGGACCGCTCTCGACTACCATGCCCTGATCGAGCACCGTCAGCGTGTCGCAGATGTCTTTGATGAAATCGAGATCGTGCTCGACGATCAGCACCGAGCAACGGCTGCGGATCGGCGCCAGCAGGTCGCCGGTTGCGCGCCTTTCCTGCGGGCTCATCCCTGCGGTAGGTTCGTCGAGCAGCAGCAATCTGGGTTCGCGTGCGAGCGCCATGGCGATCTCGAGCCACTGCTGCTGTCCGTGCGAAAGCGAGCCGGCGAGCTCGGTGCGCCGGTTGTCCAATCGAAATTGCGACAATAGCGACATGACGCGATCGTGCAGCGGCGCGCGTGTGCGGGAGAACGCGAGCTTGAACATCGAGTCCTGCGCCTGCAACGCGAGCAGCATGTTGTCGTAAGCACTCAGCATTGGCAGGATGCTGGTGATTTGAAACTTGAGGCTCATCCCCGCGCGTGAACGCTCGGCCGGCGTGTAGCGCGTGATGTTCGAGCCGAGAAATGCAACGCTGCCTTCGGTCGGCGTCTCCGCACCCGCGATGCATTTGATCAGCGTGGTTTTCCCCGAACCGTTCGGCCCGATGAGTCCATGAAATGAGCTTTTGCTGACGTCGAGATCGACGCCGCCCAACGCAGTCAGCGTTGCGTAAATTTTTTTTACACCGCGAACGGATAGCAATGCGCTGGCGCTGTCCGCTTCGTTCATGGTGCGGGGGCCTCGGACGCATCTACCGCCGGCTTGGGGATAGCTTTCGACTTGGGTTCGGGTTTGCCGAAAGATCCGATGCGCTCACGCCCCGACACGAGAATGCCGATCAATCCTGTTGGACGAAACACGACGACCGCCAGCAACAATAGTCCGAGCACGATCGGCCAGCCGGTCTCCCACTGCTGCGACAGGAAGTAACTGAACAGATCGATGGCGCCGACGCCGATGATGCCGCCGATCAGCGTGCCGACGCCGCCGAACAGAACATAGAGCACGACCTGCGTCGACAACGCGGGACCGATCTGGCCGGGGCCGACGTACCCCTCGTGGAACGCATACAAGCCCCCGCCCAAGCCGGCGATGGCGCCGCCGATGGCGAACACCACGCCTTTGTAGTTCTGCACGTTGTAACCGAAAAACGCGATGCGGGCCTCCTGCTCTCTCACGCCTGCAAGCACCAGCCCTAGCTGAGATCGCGTGAGCCAGCGCAAGCACAAGTAAACGATCGTCAGGATCGCGAGCGCCATGTAATAAAACACGATGCCTTCCTGAATTTCATAGCTGCCGAGCGTGAGGCGTGGCAGGGAAGGAATACCATTTTGTCCACCGACGTATGACCAGCCACGCGCCAGACGCTCGACCACGTATGATCCGGTGAGCGTGCCGAGCGCCACGAATACGCTGGTCGGAATGCGCTTGCCGAGGATCACCAGCGACGCGAGTAAGAGCGCAACGGTGAGTCCGACCAGCGCGGCAATCGGCATCAACGCGAGAACCGAAGTGATGTGCGCCTCGGTCGCGAGCAGCGCACAGGTGTAACCCGCGACTCCGAAGAACAGTGCCTGCCCGAAACTTAAGATGCCGGCGTATCCCCACACCAGATCGAGCGACAGGGCGAGTAAGCCGACGATGAACACGCGCGTAACGAACAGGATCCAGAAATCATCCACCACCAGCGGCAACAGAAAAAATACGAATAGCAGCGCGCCCTCGATCCACGGCATCATCGTTCGCTTGCACAGAAACTCGGAAATTCGCGACATCGTCAGCTTTTTACAACTACGTCAAAACGCAAAAGTGCGCCTGTGTTGCGGCCAGCAACGAGCGACCGATCGCATGTAGCGATCGATCGCTCCCGGGCTGAGGTGCTTGCACGATTACCCAGCTGCTGTTTTGAACGATCAAATGCACTCGTTCGGCATCACCGGTCCGTTGCTCTTTTCCACGATCTCGTACTTACCGTTTTTCGCGACGGCGATGTACATGTTCATTTTGGTATGGAACGAGCCGGGCACGATTTCGAAACCGCCGCCCGGCCCTTCGGCAACCTTTGCGTGATCCATCGCCGCTGCAACCGCCTCGCGCTTCACGCTCT
>JBBRGM010000265.1:0-6664 GCA_038240725.1 Burkholderiales bacterium
CGCGCTGCCTGCGCGGCTCGGCGCCGAATACGCGGCCGAGGACAACACCCGCCGGGTCCCGGTGATGCTGCACCGGGCGATCCTCGGATCGATGGAGCGGTTCATCGGCATTCTGATCGAGCACTACGCCGGCGCGCTGCCCCTGTGGCTTGCGCCCGTGCAAGTCGTGGTGCTCAATATTTCGGAACACCAGACTGATTATGCTCGTGAAGTTGCCGATGTCCTGACCAAGTCCGGGCTTCGCGTGGAAGTGGACTTGAGAAACGAAAAAATAACCTATAAAATTCGTGAACATAGTCTTCAGAAGCTGCCTTATCAGATCATCGTCGGTGATAAGGAGGTGGCTTTGAAGGTAGTCGCCGTACGCACACGGGGGGGCGTCGACCTCGGGCAGATGCCCGTTGACGCCCTTGTGGCTCGCCTCCAGGCGGAGGCAGTTCCCGGAGCGACGGCTTGATTTTTTGGAGGTTCGACTTATCGCTCAGGATAGAGACAATAAAGACACGCGCATTAACGAAGAGATCACCGCCGCAGAAGTCCGTTTGATCGGAGTCGAAGGCGAGCAGATCGGAATCGTGACTCTGGCGGCTGCCAATAAACTGGCAGAAGAAGCCGGCGTGGATCTGGTAGAAATTGCGCCCACTGCGCAGCCCCCCGTGTGCCGGCTGATGGACTATGGCAAGTACAAGTATTACGAAGCCAAGAAGCGGCACGAGGCCAAGCTCAAGCAGAAGCAAATCCAGGTCAAGGAAGTCAAGTTTCGGCCCGGCACCGACGAGGGCGATTATCAGATCAAGCTGCGCAATCTGATCCGCTTTCTAGACGAGGGCGACAAGGCCAAAATTACGTTGCGCTATCGTGGACGCGAGATGGCGCATCAGGAATTCGGCATCAAGCTGCTCGAGCGCGTACGTACGGACCTGGATCCTTATGGCGTCGTCGAACAGTGGCCGAAGATGGAAGGGCGGCAGATGGTGATGGTCCTCGGACCGAAGAAGAAGCCGCCGCACTAAAAGCAGGACCGGTGCTCGACCGGGCAGGTGATCGAGCTGCAAACAATTGATGTCGTGGTTTCAAAGAGCCGTGTTCCGCGGCCACCCGCCGTCATAACGAAGGAGTTGCACGCATGCCGAAGATGAAGACCAAGAGCGGAGCCGCCAAGCGGTTTCGCATGACGGGGAATGGCGGTATCAAACGCAGCAGGGCGTTTCTGCGCCACATCCTCACCAAGAAGAGCACCAAACGCAAACGCCATCTGCGCGGCACGACGCAGGTGAGCGCGGCTGACAAGCGCTCGATCCGAGCCATGCTTCCCTACGCTTAAGGAGATCGCACATGCCTAGAGTCAAGCGTGGGGTAACGGCGCGCGCACGCCACAAGAAAGTTCTGGATCAGGCGAAGGGATTCCGCGGTCGCCGCAAGAATGTATTTCGCATCGCCAACGAAGCGGTGATGAAGGCGGGGCAATATGCCTATCGCGATCGACGCGTTCGCAAACGCGAGTTTCGCGCATTGTGGATCGCCCGTATCAACGCCGCTGCACGTGAATGCGGAATGACCTATTCCGTGTTCATGAACGGTCTCAAAAAAGCTGCGATCGATCTCGATCGTAAAGTCCTGGCGGATCTGGCGGTGTTCGATAAGCCTGCCTTTGCCAAGATTGCAGATCAGGCTAAATCCAGCCTGAACGCCTGATCGGTACAGTTCAGCAAGATAAGGAGGCTGTCGAGCCTCCTTTTTTGTTTGCGCAAATCTAAATCGGAACGACTCACGCCCACACTGCCATGGAAGGCCTGGAAAAATTAGTCGACGAGGCGGCCCAGGCGTTTGCGGCTGCGACATCGGCGGCCGAGCTGGAGCAGGTGAAAGCGCGCTACCTCGGCAAGGCGGGCGCCGTCACCGACTTGCTCAAAGGCTTGGGCAAATTGCCGGCGGCAGAACGGCCGCAGGCCGGCAGCTGGATCAACGAGATCAAAAATCGCATCGATGCTGCACTCACTGCGCGGCGCGAAGCGATGGCGCAGGGCGAGCTCGATGCGCGCCTGGCGGAAGAATCGCTCGACGTCACGTTACCGGGTCGGCGGCGCGGCACCGGCGGCATCCATCCGATCATTCGGAGCTGGCAGCGCGTGGAAGAGATCTTCCGCTCGATCGGCTTCGACGTTGCCGACGGTCCGGAAATCGAAACCGACTGGTACAACTTCACCGCGCTCAACCAGCCGGAAAATCATCCGGCGCGCTCGATGCACGACACGTTCTACGTCGAGGGCGGGCTGCTGCTGCGTACGCATACCAGTCCGATGCAAGTGCGTTATGCGCTACAGCACAAGCCACCGATCAAGGTAATCGCCCCAGGGCGCACCTATCGCGTCGACAGCGACGCCACGCATTCGCCGATGTTCCATCAGGTCGAAGGCTTATGGATCGACGACGACATCAGCTTCGCGAATCTCAAGGGCGTCTACACCGACTTCCTGCGGCGATTCTTCGAGACGGAAGATCTCAAGGTGCGCTTTCGGCCCTCGTTCTTTCCGTTTACCGAGCCTTCCGCTGAAATCGATATGCAATTTGCCAGCGGACCATTGCAAGGCCGCTGGCTCGAGATCTCCGGCGCGGGACAAGTGCATCCGAGCGTCGTGCGCAACTTCGGCCTCGACCCGGAACGCTGGATCGGCTTTGCGTTCGGCAGTGGGCTGGAACGTCTGACCATGCTCCGGTATGGCATCGACGATCTGCGCTTGTTCTTCGACGGCGATCTTCGCTTCCTCAAGCAATTCAGCTGATGCCGACCTCACGGCTTAAACCGACGGAATAGTCAGCGCATGCAGTTCTCGGAAAGTTGGCTGCGCACGATGGTGAATCCTCCGCTTACCACGGAGGCGCTCGCGCACAAGCTCACCATGGCCGGCCTCGAAGTGGAAACCTGCGCGCCGGTGGCGCCGCCATTCGCCGATGTCGTCGTCGGACAGGTGCGCACGTTCGAGAAACATCCGAATGCCGATCGATTGAACGTCTGTCAGGTCGATGTCGGGTCGGGCCGCCTGCTGAATATCGTCTGCGGTGCGCCCAACGTCGTTGCTGGAATGAAAGTTCCGTGCGCGATCGTCGGCGCGAGCCTGCCTGGTTCAACATCCGATCAGCCGCTGCAGATCAAAGCCGCCGCGATGCGTGGCGTGCAGAGCGAAGGCATGCTGTGTTCGGCGCAAGAGCTCGGTCTCTCGGACGATCACAGCGGATTGCTGGTGCTCGATCCGGCCGCGCCGCTTGGCGCCGGCGTGCGCGAATATCTCGATCTCAACGACCACGTTCTCACGATCAAACTGACGCCGAATCGCGCCGATTGCTTATCGGTGCTCGGCGTTGCGCGCGAGGTCGCAGCGCTGACTGGATCGCCGCTGACGGCGCCGGAGGCGCAACCCGTGAAACCGGTATCGGAAGCGACCTTTCCGGTGACGATTTCCGATGCGACCGGCTGCGGCCGCTTCGCCGGGCGCGTAATTCAAGGCGTAGACGCAGCAGCTGCAACGCCGGACTGGATGCGCAGACGATTGGAGCGAGCGGGCCAGCGCTGCATCTCTGCTCTGGTCGACGTGACCAACTACGTGATGTTGGAGCTCGGCAGGCCGCTACACGTTTACGACCTGGACAAACTGTCGTCCGGCATCGACGTGCGCTTCGGCAAAAATGGCGAACAGGTCAAGCTGCTCAACGAGCAGACGGTCGCGCTCGCACCTGACGTCCTGGCGATCACCGACGCGTCCGGACCGATCGGTCTCGCCGGCATCATGGGCGGCGACAGCACCAAGGCGGACGAGAGCACGCGCAACGTTTTCCTCGAAGCGGCGTTCTTCTATCCCAACGCCATTGCCGGGCGCGCGCGCCGCTACAACTTTTCCAGCGACGCGTCGCATCGGTTCGAACGCGGCGTCGATTTCGATAACAACATCGACGGCATCGAACGCGCGACGCAACTCATCCTCGACATCTGCGGCGGTCGACCGGGCCCGGTGAGCGATGTCGTCGCCAAGTTGCCGGAACGCAAGCCCGTACGTATGAGAGTTGCGCGTGCGCAGCGCGTCATCGGCGTGCCGATTGCTGCCGATGAAATGGCGGACGTATTTGCTCGACTGCATCTGCCGCACACTCGTGAAGGCACCGGTGAAGCGCAGGTATTCGTCGTTACGCCGCCGTCCTATCGCTTCGATATCGAGATCGAAGAGGATTTGATCGAAGAAGTCGCGCGGGTGCACGGCTTCGAGCGACTGCCCGTCGAACCGCCGGTCGCGCGCGCGATCATGCGCAGTCAACCGGAAACGCAGCGTTCGTTGCATGCGCTGCGCGCGCAACTGGCTGCCGCCGACTACCAGGAGGTCATCAACTTCAGCTTCGTCGAGCCGCAATGGGAGCACGACTTCACGGATAACAGCAGGCCGATCCAGCTGCTCAATCCCATTGCCAGTCAGCTTTCGATGATGCGCACCAGCCTCGTTCCGGGCCTGATCGCGAACGTGCGCTACAACTTGAACCGCCGCGCCGCCCGGGTCCGCGTGTTCGAGGTTGGCCGCGTGTTTCTGCGGGCACCGGACGCGCCTGAAGCGCCGCTCGAAGTCGCCGGAATTCGTCAGCCCGTGCGAATTGCCGCTGCAGCGTTCGGATCTGCGGCCGAAGAACAATGGGGCATCGCGGCGCGCAACGTGGATCTGTTCGACGTCAAGGGCGATCTGGAAACGCTCTTCGGATCGCAACGGCCGCGTTTCGAGGCAGCCACGCACCCCGCATTTCATCCTGGCCGCAGCGCGCAGGTGTTTTGCGAAGATCAGGCGATCGGCTGGATCGGTGAGCTGCATCCGCGCTGGCAGCAAAAGTACGAGTTGCCGGGTCCGGTGGTCGCCTTCGAGGTCGATGCCGCCGCGCTCCAAGAGGTGCCACTGCCGAAGTACCAAGAGGTCGCGAAGTTTCCTGAAGTCAGCCGCGATCTCGCGATGCTGTTCCCGGAATCGGTCCCAATTCAGGCGATTTTCGACGAGCTGATGGCACGCAAACCCAAACATGTTGCGAGCGTCCGGCTATTCGACGTGTACCGCGGTCCAGGCGTTGAAACGGGAAGAAAAAGTCTTGCTTTCCGAGTGTTATTACAAGATACTCAAAAAACTTTGACCGACTCGGAAGTCGAATCGGCGTTGGCCCAAGTGGTTCAGCGGCTCGAGCGACAATACGGCGGCAGACTCCGCAACTGAGGTTGTTTAGATGACGCTTACCAAGGCTGACCTGGCCGATCTGCTATTCGAAAAAGTCGGTTTGAACAAGCGCGAGGCCAAAGATATGGTCGAATGCTTTTTCGAAGAAGTCCGCAAAGCATTGGAGGCGGGCGAGGGCGTCAAGCTGTCCGGCTTCGGTAATTTTCAGCTGCGCGACAAGCCGCAGCGGCCGGGCCGCAATCCGAAAACCGGTGAGGAAATTCCGATCACTGCGCGCCGCGTGGTTACCTTCCACGCAAGTCAAAAGCTGAAGGCAATGGTGGACAAGAACTACGATGGACGAGACGCCGAGCCTCAGCAGCACCAAGCTTAATCTTCCTGCTATCCCCGCAAAGCGCTACTTCACCATCGGTGAGGTGAGCGAGTTGTGCGGCGTGAAGCCGCACGTCTTGCGCTACTGGGAGCAGGAATTCACCCAGCTCAAACCGGTCAAGCGGCGCGGCAATCGCCGCTACTATCAGCACCACGAAGTTCTCCTCATCCGGCGCATTCGTCAGCTGCTCTACGAAGAAGGCTTCACCATTAGCGGCGCGCGCCACCGGCTCGATCAGGCACCGGGGCCGGCTGCTAAAACGAGCCCCGCCAGCGCGTCGAAAGCAAACGCAAACGTCGCAATGCTTCGAGCAGAAATCGAAAGCGTTCTCGAATCACTTCGCTGAAGAGTTGCTTTCGCGTCTGGGCACAGCGGCGTCTGATCTGCCGGGCGTCTGCTATACTCCTGCGCAAGTCGGGGCGTAGCGCAGCCTGGTAGCGTACTTGCATGGGGTGCAAGGGCGTCGCTTGGGAAATTCGTAACAAATCAAAAGCTTGTAAATACTTTGTCGCGCATGAGTTAAGCCAGGTACCGGTTCAGGGACCACTTGACCCCCATTCACGGGCGCGTGATTACACATTCCAAATAGTTGCTGTAACGCGCCTCGCGCATGCGGGGGGCATCCTTTCTGAAAATACTAAGCCCGTTCATTCGCCGCGTCCGCTTGCTGCTGAGTCTTAGGATTGACGTGAAGCCGTACTTGATGATACCGGTTGGAATCAAAGAAGGTCTTCAAGCGACCAAATGAAGGGCCACTAGAACATATGCCGGAAGACAAACGATACGAGGGGTGGACTCGGCGCGAGTGGTGGGAACTACACGGTCTACAGAACGAGGCGATCGGCGTCGTGCTTGGGATCAACCCAGTATTGGCGTCTCTGCCAGGAGAGCCTCCGCAGTGGGCAATAGAGGTTCCCCCAGATGCAGTGCAACGGTTTTTAGGCGCTATAGACGAAGCGAAGAATACTGGCGAATGGCCTGTACCCGAAGATCGGCGCCAATTGAATATTGGCCAAGTCCAATACGTGCGGGCAATGGAATTCGTTATTTGGGCCTTAGAGCGTGGCTACCCAGTCCCCGACACAATTTTGGA
>JBBRGM010000266.1:0-6653 GCA_038240725.1 Burkholderiales bacterium
ACTGCTATGGGTCTGCTGGCAGCCATCGATTTCTACCAATGTGATACTACTAATAGGCGTATTGGACTCCCGTCCTTGAATACTGCGCAAGCCGCATGAACAAAACAGCAAGGATCGCGGCTTATTCGCAAGCGCAGACAATAACTGTGACCGACACGGCAATACAATCGTCCAGATCGTTCGGAACTCGGTCGCGAGGCTAAGCGCAGGTGCGAACCGCTGCGTGTAAAATCGGCATCGAGAATCAGCCAGGCTGATTTCCAAGTCGAGAGCAGCTCTCGCAACTACGAGCAGGGGACGTCATCATGTCTATCGATCTTCGGCGTGCGCTCGGCGCGGCGTTGTGCGCGCTCGGCGCTGCAGCTATTCTGTTCGACCTGGCCGGATGCAGCAGCGATGCGAAGCCGGCGGCCCCGCCACCTGCAGAAGTATCGGTAATCCAGCTCGTCGCAGCGCCGATCACGGTGTTCGACGAGTATGTCGGGCAGACGCAGGCGCCGGATACGATCGAGATCCGTTCGCAAGTTACCGGTCTGCTCGAACGGCAAGTGTTCGCCGATGGTGCACGGGTCAAAAAAGGTGCGGTGCTGTACGTGATCGACCAGCGTCCGTTCGAGTCGCAGCTCGCACAAGCGAAGGCGAACCTCGCGCAGGCCTCCGCGAATCTCGTCAACGCGCAGCAGAATCTCGCACGCAACGGACGCCTGATCGCGCAGAAGGCAGTCAGTCAACAAGACTACGACACCGCCACCGCGCAAGAGCGCGCGAGCACCGCTTTGGTCGAAGCGCAAAAGGCGCTGCTGCGGGACGCCGAGCTCAATCTCGAATTTGCCACCATCCGCGCGCCACGTGACGGTTCATGAGCAGCTCGCAAGTGAAGCCGGGGTCGCTGATCAACGCGCAGCAGACGCTGCTCAATACGTTGTACTCGAGCGATCCGATGTGGGTCGTATTCAGCATCAGCGAAGACAAGCTGCTGGCGCTGCAAGCCAAGCTGAAGCACCCGCCCGGCGAGCACCCGGAGCAGGCGCCCAAGTTTCACATCAAGCTCGCCGACGGCAACGAATACCGTCTAGCCGCGGAGTTGAACTTCGTCGATGCCGCGATCGACGAAAAGAGCGGCACCCTGCAGGTGCGCGTTTCGGTGCCCAATCCGGATCGCGTGTTGCGCCCTGGATTGTTCGTACGCGTGACGGTTGCCGCATACGAGAATCAAAATGCCTTGCGCGTTCCGCAACAAGCGGTGCAAGAGCTGCAGGGATTGAAGTCCGTGTTCGTCGTCGGGCCAGGCGATAAGGTCGAGCCGCGGCAGATCGTCGCCGGCAACCGCGTCGGCAACGACTGGGTAGTCGACAGCGGTCTCGCAGCAGGCGATCGCGTCGTCGTCGAAGGCGTCGGCAAACTCAGGCCAGGTGCGCAAGTGAAGCCGGTGGCGATGGCGCCTGCGCCGGCACCACCCGCGACGACGGCACCGGCCGCCGGCGCACCGCCGCCCGCAAGTCCTGCGACGCCGCCGCAGCCGGGGGCGCGCCGCAGCGGCTCTGTCTCGCCCGCCGGCGAGCGAGCGAAGACGCTGCTCTGAGCGCGGCGCCTCATGCTCAATTTTTTCATCGATCGTCCGGTCTTCTCGACCGTCATCGCGTTTCTCATGATTCTGGTCGGCGGCCTGGCAATGAGCGGCCTGCCGATCGCGCAGTATCCGCAAGTCGTGCCGCCGCAGGTCACGGTGACCACTGCGCTGCCCGGTGCGAATGCAGAGGTCGTGTCGCAATCGGTCGCCGCGCCGATCGAGCAGCAGGTCAACGGCTCGCAAGACATGCTGTACATGAGCTCGAAAAGCGGCAACGACGGTTCGTACAGTTTGACGGTGACCTTCGACATCGGCACCGACAAAAACATCGATGCGGTAGAAGTGCAGAACCGTGTCGCAATCGCGCAGAGCACGTTGCCATCCGACGTCATCCGTAATGGCGTGACCGTGCGCAAGTCGACCACCGATTTTCTCGAGGTGATCGCGCTCACCTCGCCCGAGCGGCGCTACGACGGCATCTTCTTGAGCAACTACGCGCTGCTCAATCTCTACGATGCGCTCGGCCGTGTGCCAGGCGTCGGGCAGGTGCGTATTTTCGGTGCGCGCGACTACAGCATGCGCATCTGGCTGAACACCGAGCGCATGGCGCGGCTGGGGGTGACGGCGACGGATATCGCCAACGTCGTCCGTGAGCAGAACGTCGTCGCGCCTGCGGGCAGCGTCGGCTTGCCGCCGATTCCGCCAGGCCAGCAGATGCAGTACTCGGTGTTCGTCAAAGGACGATGACCGAGGTCAGCGAGTTCGAGAACATCGTGCTGCGCGAATCCGGCAACGGCGAAGTCGTGCGGCTGAAGGACGTGGCGCGCGTCGAGCTCGCAGCTTCGGATTATTCGATCAACGGCGCTAACGACGACACCCCGGCCGCACTGATCGGGATCTTTCTGCAGCCGGATGCCAACGCGCTTAACACCGCGAAGATGATAAAGCAGGTGATGGACGCGCAAGTGCCGAAGTTTCCGCCCGGCATGGTGTACGCGATCCCGTACAGCACGACGCCGTTCGTGACCGAGTCGCTGAAAGAGGTAGTGAAGACGCTGTTCATCGCATTCGCGCTGGTCGTGGTGGTGGTTTTCGTTTTCTTGCAGAGCTGGCGCGCAACGGTGATTCCGTTGCTGGTGGTGCCGATCTCGCTGATCGGGACGTTCGCGGCGTTCTCCGCGCTCGGGTTCTCGATCAACACACTGACGTTGTTCGGACTGGTGCTCGCGATCGGTATCGTCGTCGACGACGCGATCGTCGTGGTCGAAGCCGTACAGCAGCGTCTGGATTCGGAACATATGACACCGGTGGCAGCGACCAAAGCCGCGATGGCCGATGTCGGCGGCCCGGTCATCGCGATTGCGATCGTGCTGGCGGCGGTGTTCGTGCCGGTTGCATTTGTCGGCGGACTCACCGGCCAGCTCTACAAACAGTTTGCGCTGACGTTGGCGGTGTCGGTGCTGTTGTCGGCAGTCTGCGCGCTGACGTTTACCCCCGCGATGTGCGCATTGCTGTTGCGGCCGATCGAATCCGACAAACCGAAGCGCGGACCGTTGAACTGGTTCTTCACCCGCTTCAATCGCATCTTCGAGCGCTCGCGCGATGGCTACATCACGACCGTGTCGACTATGGCGCGCCATACGGTTCTGGTGGCGCTGACATTCTTGGTCTTGCTGGTTGCGGTCTGGAGTCTGATCAGCACGCGGCCGACCGGACTGGTGCCGCCGGAAGATCAGGGCTACGTGATTGCGGTGATGACGCTGCCGCCGGCCGCATCCCTGGAACGCAGCAACGCGGCCATGTCGCAGTTGACAACCGTCGCACGCAGCGTCAAGGGCGTCGACGGCGTCGTGTACATCAACGGCTTCAACCTGCTCACCGGTCAAGCCGTCTCGTACAACGGCACGGCATTCATTCGTCTCAAGCCGTGGGATGAGCGCACAGCAAAGTCCGAGGGGGCGGCCGGCCTCGTCGCGACGCTCAATGGCCGGCTCAACAGCCAGATCAAGGATGCCAGTGTACTGGTCATCAACCCGCCGCCGATTCGCGGCCTCAGCACCGCGGGCGGCTTCACGTTCGTCATGCAGAATCGCGGCGGCGCCGACACGGCCGCGTTCTCGAAGGTGCTGCAGGATTTTCTCGGCCAGGCGCGCAAGCGCCCGGAGATCGGTTTCGTGTACAGCGGTTTCGATCCGCGCATTCCGCAGATCGAATTTCAGGTCGACCGCGACAAGGTAAAGTCGCTCGGCGTCCAGCTCAGCGACGTATTTTTCTCGCTGCAGACCTTTCTCGGCAGCTACTACGTGAACGACTTCAATTTGTTCGGGCGCACCTACAAAGTTCAGGCGCAAGCCGAAGGCGCGCAGCGCAGCCAGCCGGATGACGTCAATCGTTTTTACGTACGCAGCGCCGGTGGCACCATGATTCCGCTCAGCACACTGGTCAAGAGCCGATCGATCAACGGACCGCAGTACTTCGAGCGCTACAACGTCTACAGCTCGGCGACAATCAATGGCACCAATGCACCGGGTTATAGCTCCGGACAAGCGATCACGGCGATGGAAGATCTGGCGCGCGCGTTGCCGGAAGGCTTCAGCTACGAGTGGAGCGAGGCGACTTATCAGGAGAAGAAAACCGGCGGCCAGACCGGCTTCATCTTCGGCATCTCGCTGCTGTTCGTGTTCCTGGTGCTCGCCGCGCTGTACGAAAGCTGGGCGATGCCGGTCGCGATTCTGCTGGTGATCCCATTCGGCGTCTTCGGTGCGTTTCTGGGATTGTTTCTGCGCGGGCTCGACAACAACGTCTACACGCAGATCGGCTTGATCATGCTGATCGGACTGGCCGCGAAGAACGCTATTCTGATCGTCGAATTCGCCAAGTTGAGACGCGATGCAGGCGAGCCGATCGTGCAGGCCGCACTGGATGGCGCGAAGCTCAGGCTGCGTCCGATTTTAATGACGTCGTTCGCATTTATTCTCGGCAGTGTTCCACTTGCGGTCGCGTTGGGTGCAGGCGCAGGCGGACGCCAGGCGCTGGGCACCGCGGTGGTCGCCGGCATGCTGATCGCCACGCTCGTCGGTGTGTTCTTCATCCCGGTTTTTTACGTGATGCTGCAGCGTGTGAGTGAGCGGCAGTCGCCGTTCCGGCGCCAAGATCCAGCGACGCCGCGGCCAGGCGGCGGTTCGGTCGCCCCACACCCCGCCCGCCCGGAGCACTGATCGCATGAATTTGCTGACGCTGCGCAATCACGTGATCGCCCTGCTACTGACGGCATCGCTGTGCGCGTGCATGGTGGGACCGAACTATCGGCGTCCGGCGGTCGACGCGCCTTCGGCATGGCGACTCGGCGGCGCCGAAGCTGCAGAAGTCTCCAACATCGTCTGGTGGGATCAGTTTCAAGATCCGGTGCTCACCTATCTCGTGCGCACCGCACTCGAGAACAACAAAGACCTCGCGATCGCGACTGCCAACGTCGATGCGGCGTTCGCGCAATACGGGATCGCGCGTTCTGCGTTGTTCCCGCAGATCGACGGCGGCGCCTCTGCCGCACGTCAGCGCGCAAGCGATAACACTGTGACCGGCGGCGTGCCGGGCAATCGCGCATTCAACGACTATCAGTTGAGTTTGTCTGCGAGTTACGAGCTCGACATCTGGGGCCGGCTGCGCCGCGCTACCGAGTCGGCGCGCGCCAGTCTGCTCGCAACCGAAGAAGGCCGCCGCACCGTTGTGCTGACCGTCGTCAGCTCGGTTGCGAACGGCTACATCGCGCTGCGCGCGCTCGATCGCCAACTCGAAATTGCGCAACACACATCGCAGACTTTGCTGGAAGCGGCAAAGTTGCAGAAAATTCGCTTCGACGAAGGCGCGGTGCCGGAGAGCGATTATCGGCAAGCCGAGTCGCAGTACGAAACCGCAGCGGCGCAGGTGCCCGAGCTCGAGCGGCAGATTGCGCAGCAGGAAAATTTTATCAGCGTGCTGCTCGGCCGCAATCCCGGTCTCGTTGCGCGCGGCCGCAGCATCGACGATCTCATGTTCCCCGAGGTGCCGGCCGCGCTGCCGGCATCGCTGCTGGAGCGCCGGCCCGACATTCGTCAGGCCGAGCAGGATCTCATTGCCACCAATGCCAACATCGGCGTTGCCAAAGCCGCATATTTTCCGCAGATCAGTTTGACCGCATTGCTGGGATTGGAAAGCACGGACCTGTCGGATCTGTTCAGGGGCTCGTCGAAGGCGTGGTCGTTCGGCGCGAGTCTGACGCAGCCGATCTTCAATGGCGGGCGCATCCGCAATCAAGTCGCGCAGGCGGAAGCGATCGAGCGCCAGGCGCTGTACAACTATCAGCGCTCGATCATCAGCGCGTTTCAGGATGTCGAGAATGCGCTGATCGACCGCACCAAATTCGGCCAGGCGCGCGAAGAGCAGCGCAAGAACGTCGAAGCCCTGCAGCGCTTTCGCGACCTCGCCGAGCTGCGCTACAAAGAAGGCGCCACGATCTATCTCGAAGTCGCGAACGCAGAGCAATCGCTGTTCAACGCCGAGTTGCTGCAGGCCAGGACGCAAGCGCAGTTGTTCCAGTCTTACGCGAATTTGTATCGCGCGATGGGCGGCGGCTGGGTGGAGGATGCAGAGAAGCTCGTCGAGCTCGATCGCGTCGAAGGCAAGAAATGAACAGCACGTTCGTCAGGCGCAGGTCGCGCAAACCTGTTCGATCGCCCGTTTTGCCGGCAGTCCCTATCACGCATGCGGCAAAAACAAGATCGCGCACGCGGCACTGAACAAATACCGACGCCATCGTCAACGGGGCGTTTCATGCAACAGGTGGAGCGATCGATTAGCGTGGCCTGACTTCTTTCTCACGGCTTGCGCAGTGCAGGGCTAGTGTGCTGTCCCATTAATATCTTGATGAATTTAGGCGCTCAGACACGGTTGAACCAGAGGCTAAGCATCGACACCATTGGTGGTTGGAAAACCTGCGAAATCGGCGCTAGGCAAGGCGCGAACCGCAGCCAGGTTGGACACCTGGCGAGGATTCGTAACACAGCATGGCGTCGATTCTCGTCAGGTATTCGGCAAGTTATTAATG
>JBBRGM010000267.1:0-6522 GCA_038240725.1 Burkholderiales bacterium
GATGACAGCGATTGCCCTTCCTTGAGACGATCGGTAAGGCCGATCAGCACGGCAGCCGTAGCGCCGCGCGTCTCTTTTTCGGCGAGCGTTTCCAGCGCCTCCAGCAGACTGATGCCGGACTGCAGCAGTGCGAGCAGCTCCTGGGTAAACAGGACGAGCGGAAAGCGGCCCGTGCCGAAGCCTTGCGGCAACGCCAGCGCGCGCGCTCTGCGAACCGCGAGCACGACGTAGCCCTGCGCTTGTGCCTGATCGTTCGCGTCGCGATCGTCGCGCGCGTCAAGCGATAGCGAGACGACCGCGCCGCCGGCTTTGATGGCTTTAATTTGATACAGCATGGGCAGTCAGAAGCAGTTGGTGCTCTCCTTCGGTGCGCTGGTTATCAGTAGTTAGTAATGTCGGCGTCCTCGCCGGTGCCACCGGGCTGGCCGTCTTTGCCAAGAGACATCAGGTCGAGCTCACTGTGCTCGCCGGGCTGTTTGTACAGGTACGGGCGATCCCACGGATCTGCCGGCACCGTTTTGCGCAGATACGGACCGTTCCATTTCGCCTCGTTATTCGGACGCGTGTTCAATGCGGCCAGTCCTTGCTCGGAGGTCGGATAGTGGCCGGTGTCGATCCGATATTGATCGAGCGCTTTCTCGAACGAGTCGATTTGCGCGCGTGCGATCTGGATCTTCGATTTGCCTTCCTGCGCGAAGTAGCGCGGCGCGACGTATCCCGCCAGCAGCCCGATGATGACGATCACCACGAGCAGCTCGAGAAGGGTGAAGCCTGTCTGGGAATTTCGATGCATGTGCGCCGAGCCCTCTATTATGGAATTTCGCTGTGAGCCACCGCTGCCGGGAAACGGCGAGAACGAAGCCGAAAGCGAGCTCATGGGGTTGATCGGTTCACCGAACCCGCCGCGGGCAGATTTCTGCGGCCGGTCGGCCGAACAAAGGCAGGCTATGTAACACCCGACCTCAAGGGCGTCAAGCCGACCTCACCACGGTAAAACAGTTCGTAAATCGAGCCACGAACCCTGCTTCGCAATCGCTTCCACCGGTCCCGATCCAGGCGAATCGCCTACCGCACTCAGATGCGCTTCTTCGTTTACGGCAAATCGCCGGATAACTTAGCCCGGAAGCCGCGGTATCGCGGCCCACGAAAGCAGTCTATCCGGGCTTCAAGTCGACTTCCTTACTAGCGCGCAAGATGGATTGCATTGGATACGCGATTGCCCACCACGTGCCGTCCGCGAAAATTTCGAATTGCCACATGCGTGACGTCGTCGCGATCCAACGCATCGTCGCTGCCAGAAGTCACGAACGATAGATGCAACGTGCAGATGAATTCTTCGATCGCGACACCGAACAAACTGCGCGCGTAGGTGCGCGGCAAGCTTACGTGAATTCCTACGTCGCCGTCCGGGAACGATTTGCACTGTCAAGCCTCCGGAGCTTGAGGTTCGCGAACTTGTTGTGCGATGCGCTTGTCCTTTCACGCACGCCCGCTGATAGAATGTTGCCAACACCCCCCGATCCATTAAAGACGTTGATCCCTCACACCCGTTTCCGGCCCATGCTAGCGCCCGCAGACGCGGCTCCGATGGTGCTAAGGCGACAGTTATCCGCCTCCGCCATCCTGCGTATCTCTCTTGACGCCCTGATTGCGGTCGGCCTGCTGCTTGCCGTCGCCTATTACTATCGCGAACCGTTCGAAGGGCCATACCTGATCCTCGCGCTGATCGTCTTCTCACTGACGTTTCCTGGTGCAATATACAGTGGTGGCGGTTGGCTGGAATTGGCGCGTGAGGTGATTCTCAACTGGTTCATCGTGCTGGTGATCCTGTTGTTCTTCGGTTATGCGAGCGGCTATCTCTCACTGTTTCCTGCTCGCATGGTGTTGGCCTGGTCGATCGGCGTGCCGCTCGTCTTATTCGTTACGCATGCCGCTCTTCCGCTTTTGCTGCCTAAGCTGCTGGCAATGGAGGGCATGCGTCGCACCGCAGTGATCGCGGGATCGAGCGAGCTCGGCGCGAAGCTGGCCGCGCGTATTACCGGGGCACCGATGCTCGGTGTACAGCTCACCGGCGTGTTCGATGACCGCCGGCCGGATCGGCGCATTCGCATCGGCGAGGTGCCGGTTCTCGGTCGACTCGATCAGCTCGCCGAATACGTCAAGTCGAACCACATCGATCTGATCTACATCACCTTGCCGATGGCGTCGCAACCGCGAATACTCAAAGTCCTGAACGAGCTGCGCGACACCACTGCGTCGATCTACTTCGTGCCGGACATTTTCATGTTCGATCTTATCCAGGCTCGCATGGATTCGATCAGCGGCATTCCGGTTGTCGCCGTTTGCGAAACACCGTTCTTCGGCATCAACGGTCTACTCAAAAGCATGAGCGATTTCGTGCTCGCGAGTCTCATCTTGTTGCTGATCTCGCCGCTGCTCTTGATTATCTGCATCTGGGTGAAGCTTTCCTCGGCGGGCCCGGTTCTGTTCAAGCAGCGGCGCTATGGGCTGGATGGCCGGCAAATCATCGTCTATAAGTTTCGAACCATGAAAGTGCTCGAAGACGGCGAAGAAATTCGCCAGGCGACACGCGACGATGAGCGAATCACGCCCCTCGGGCGCTTCTTACGGCGCACGTCGCTCGATGAGCTGCCGCAGTTCGTGAACGTGCTGCAGGGACGCATGAGCATCGTCGGACCGCGCCCGCACGCCGTGGCCCACAACGAGACCTACCGCAAGCTGATCAACGGCTACATGGTTCGGCACAAAGTGAAGCCGGGTATTACAGGGTGGGCCCAGGTAAATGGGCTGCGCGGCGAAACTGAGACGATCGAAAAGATGCGTCAGCGCATCGAGTTCGATTTGGCGTATTTGCGCAACTGGTCGTTGCGGCTGGACCTGCAGATCATCGTGAAGACCGCAGTAGTGGTCTTCATGGATCGCGGCGCTTATTGATCAAGCCTGCCGGCTACTGAACTACCCGATCGCCACTGATCAGACTCGACGTCGAACCCAACCGGCAACAAGCGCTAGCCCTGCGACTAACAAGGCCCAGCTCCCGGGCTCGGGGACCGGCGCAGTCTGTTCTAAATTGAGAGTCAGAAGAAACGCGCGCTTCGATCCGTCCAGCAACGTTCCCTGTCCGACGATCACATTTGCATTGTTGATCGAGGTTGCGATGTCCAGTGACAGCCATCCCGCGCCGGCTAAGTCCGCCAGCTCACTGAGATCGAATAGGGTCGATGCGACCGACAGAAATGCAGTCCGGCCAGCGCCGCCGCGCCCCTCGCCGACTACCCAGCCGTCGTTGCTGATCGCCAGCCCTGAACTGTCGGAATAGCCTGCCGGCACACCCAGGTCGTGGGTGTTTTTGCCGTCGAAAAGGAATGCGTGCTGGGTGCCCCCGGGCTGCGCGGCAAAATTGCCGGTAATCAGGCCAGAATCGTTGATCCCCGCCGCTGCGCTTGCGCCGCTTCCGCCGAGCGGCAGCGTCAATAGGGATGCCGTGTCGATATCGTAAGAAAACGCGTGTCTGATCGAACCGTCGACGTAATAGCCGACCGCGCGCCCGGATTCATTCACTGCCTGCGCACGACTCTCGATGCCTTTCAGCTTTGCGAGCGACGTCGCGTTCCCCGTGCCCGAGTAGTAGAACGCCTGATCTCTACCGCCGGCCGAACCGTCGAAGCCTACAGCTTGGCCCCTATCGTTGATGCCGAGGAGTTGGCTGCGGCCTTGAACGCCCGCGATCTCGGTGCCGTTGTAGAGCGCGCGATCGGTTCCGCTACGGCGAATCCAGCCGATCGTGGTGCCTGCGGAATTCACCCCGGTTGGCCCGAGCCGCTGAGCGCCGGCCGGCAACCCCAGGTCGAGCAGCTTGTAACTTCCGCCTGCAATCGATGATCTGAATCCCTGTTCGGTCGTTGACGTCGCGGCGGTAAACCAGGTGCCGACCACTTGTCCGGAGTCGCTGATCGATGTGGCCTGACTGGAAAAACCAATTCGAGCGTTGCGGGAAGGAACACCGAGATCGAGAATCGAATAATCCGCGATAACGAGATTTGCAGAGGCAGCGAGTGGAAATGCGCAGAGCAGAGCAGCTAGGACAATCTTGAAACGGGCAGGCCGATACATCGGGTCTCTCGAGGCGTAAAGTTAACTGATTGACAAATACTGCTTTTTCTTATGTAACTTACGAGGCGCATGCTATGCAGCGCGAGGCGCGCCGTCAAACAGAACAGACAAGCGGCGGCAAACATACCAATTACGGTAACCACGCGCACGCAGAGCGATAGCTGCGAGTGACGGTACAATCGCAGCGCTGAACGATCTCGGGGTGGACAACCGCATGCTCGATCATTCGGCGATGAAGACGTATAGGCTGCACGCGCGTTATCGACTCGACTGAATACAGTCGATCGATCGCGTCGATGGACGTTCGCAACGCACGCTCTCTTTAGGAAAACGAATGAACTTCAAAATTACGGCATACGTTGCGCTGTCGATTGCGATGCTGCCGGTTGCCAATGCAAGCCAGACAGATCAAAACATAGCACTGAACAAAATGCTCGAGGACAATGCAGCCGCTTCGGCCTACGCGCGAATGTGCGACGAGGAGCCGATGGCTGAAGAAATCAAGGCAAACACGATGATGCTGCTCGCAGTCAGCGGAATCGCACCGAAGAACGTGCAGTTGGGTAGCGCAAAATTCAGCCAGATCATGCGGCGGGAATTCGATGCGACCAAGGGTGCGGCGAGCGTGAACTGTCCGGCAAAGGTGGCGGAAGCGAAAGCGCGCCTGGCCGAGACGCTGCATATCATCCAGGCGACGCACCGTCAGTAGCACGGCCTCGCTTCGCTCAAGTGGCGCAGCTGCGCTCGTCTGTATGCCCGGCACCGTCATGATGAATCGAGCGAACTAGCCTTTCCAAATTCGGCACTTCTACATTTGGCATGGATCACACTCGCTCTTACGCTGCCATCGAACGCGCGGATCTACGCCGGCTCGCGCATCTCGCGCAGGAAGATCGCGAAGATTTCTTCGCACGCCACCCTGAGTTCTCGATTTTGTACAGCAGACGTCTGCTGTGCGTTGCACTGTGCGACGACGCCGCGCTGCATTACGTCAACGGCGTTACCGGCGTTGCCGAATTCAGCGTGTGGTCGTTCTATGCAGAACATGCTGAAGCGCCGTTTCCTTTCCATCTCGTAGGCCACGCCGATTTCGGTAAATCCAAATTCGAGCGCGCGCCGGATGCACCGGAGACCTACCAGGGAAGGCGCGTGGCGTTGCGTGGTCGCTCGATCGATGCTGCTGCCGGGAGTGATGCGTTGAGCGCGCTGCAGAATTATCTTAAGGCAGGCGCTTCGCCCTCGGCGCGCGAGCTGAGTCAAAAGGCCGTGATTTTGATCTCGCCGGATGATCTATGCGGCATACACGCGTGGCCTAGTTTAGCTATTCTTCCCCGCTGATTCTTCGCCGCCGCGGATTTCATGCCGCCGGCAGAGCGGCTGCAAAACGAGGATAGGTTTCGGCGATCTCGTGCCGGATGCGCGAACGCAACAGCGCCAGCACATTCGGTTCAGGCGCGGCCGTAACCGGTACGTGGTCCGGGCGATCGAACTCGAAGCCGGTATTGTCCAGAATCTCCTCGACGCTATGGCCGGGATGCACGCTTTCCAGGGTGAACCGCGCTCGTTGTCGATCGAACGCGAACAAGCCAAGCCCCGTCACCATCTTATACGGCCCGCCGGTGCGATACGCGCCTGGGGCACTGACGCCGGCTGCGCTGATAAAATCGACTTTCGGAACCATCACGCGCCGTGTGTGTTCCTCGCGAAACAAAATCACGCGTGGCACCAGCATGTAGAGATACGAGGAACCGAACGAACCCGGCCAACGCGGCTCGCTTGCGGGATACGGGCCTGCGCCGACCAGATTGATGTTGGCCTGACCGTCGATCTGACCGCCGCCGAGAAAAAATGCATCGATCCGGCCTTGCGCGGCGAGGTCGAACGTTTCGACGCCGCCGTTCGTGTAGCTGTTGTTGCGAGTCGACCCGAGAACGGTCACCGTCATTTCGCCGCCTGACAACTCGCGCGTCAACAACGCAGCGGACCCTGGAATCGGTGACGCGTTTCCCACGACAACATGCCGACAACCGGCTAGAAGACGCGCGACGGACGCGATCAGCAACTCCGTCGCGGTGTACTCGGTGGTCATGCGGTTACGTGCGCCGGTGCAGTCTCTGCGAGCCACTCGCGAAGGAAGTTGCAAAACCCTTCCGCGGTACGCGCGGCCGCAGTATAGCGGCTCATGAACGCCTGATCCGTTTCGTATTCATCGCCGAAGCGCACCGGGGCTGCGCCTCTCGGTACGTGCGCGATACGCGTGATGTAGAGCGAAGGAATCACCGCAGGGGCGCGATTCGGATCGTCCATCAGATTGTCGTCGGTCATGCGCTCTACCGTCACCAGGGTTTCGTGCGCCGCGTGCGACATCGTGAGCAGCTCACGCCAGCG
>JBBRGM010000268.1:0-6515 GCA_038240725.1 Burkholderiales bacterium
ACGATGCGCGATAACTGCGACACGTCACTCGCGAAGGCGCCGATGTCGTGATAATTGCCGATCACCTTGATCTGGATCGGTAGCTCGGCGTAGAAATCGGAGCTAATCTCAGCGCTCGCGGGTTTGAAGAGTTCGAATTGCAGTCCGCGACCCAGCCCGGCCTGATTGATGTCGGACAGCAGCGCTTCCATCTCCGAGCGATTCGGCAGCTGCTTCAACATCGCGCCGAAGGACTGCTCGATGTCGGCGAGTTGCTTGCGATAGGCCTCCAGATTGACGGCCTGGCGTTTCTTTTCCAGATATTGATTGCGCAGTGAATCTTCTTTGCCGCGCGCGTTGTTTAACTCGTCCCACTGAGTGGACCAGTCGAACCAGTACCCCGCGCCCAGGATGAGCAAGAGCAGGATCAGCAGCGCGCCGACCTTGGGCAAGGCTGGCCAACTGCCGATTTCGCGCGGATTGAGGCGCCTTAGTTCGTCGATATTCATCGGAGTTATCCCTGCTTGGGCGGCTGTGGCACGCCCGGCTTCACGTCGTTATCTTCTTTCGGCCGGGTAATCTTGACGTTGAGATTAAATTCATTGAGGTTTGCATTGCCGACCTTCACTGCCTTGATCTCGACCAGGCGTGGATCTTCCAACCATGGCGACGCTTCGAAGTTGCGCATCAGCGTCGATACGCGAGCGTTGGATGTTGCGTAGCCACTTACATTGACGATGTCGCCGGTCTGCTTCACCTGCTTCAAATACAGTCCTTCGGGCAGCTGCCTGACCATCTGATCGAGCAGGCGGACCGCTTCGGTGCGATTACTCTGCAACGATTCGACCACGCGTTTGCGAGCCAGCAGGGCGGCGGTCTGCTCTTTCAATTTCTTGATCTCATCGATCTGCTTATCGACCTTGGCGATCTCGCTGTCGAGATAGCGGTTGCGGCTGTTTTGCGTGTCGATGCGCTGCGCGAAGAAGCCGTGAACCAGCACGATGATGCCGGCGGCAACCATGAACGTGGCACCTGCCAAAAACATAAACTGCCGCTGCTGCGCGGCGCGTCGCGCCGCTCGATGCGGTAATAGATTAATTGGGATCATGCGTCGAACCTCCGCATGGCGAGACCGGTCGCAACCACTAGCGCGGGCGCGTCTTGGAGAAGCTGGCGCTGTTTGATCTTCGACGAGATCGTCATGCCGGCAAACGGATTCGCCACTAACGTATTCACTTCAGCGCGCTTGGACACGACCGCGTCGAGACCCGGAATCGTCGCGCATCCACCCGACAGAAAAATGTGGTTGACCTGATTGAACTGCGTCGAGGTGTAGAAGAATTGCAGCGCACGGGTCACCTCTAATGCCAGTGTCTCCATGAAGGGCTGCAGTACTTCTGCCTCATAGGTGTCCGGTAATCCACCGTTGCGCTTCGCGGCTTCCGCCTCTTCCGCGGACAAGTTGTAATGACGCTGTATTTCCTGCGTGAGCTGATTGCCGCCGAACGGCTGCTCGCGCATGTAGACCGATTGGTTGTTGCGCAGCACATTGATGTTCATCAGCGACGCGCCGACATCCACCAGTGCGATCACCTGGTCGCGTCCGCCGTCTGGCAATTGCGTCTCCATCAACTCGAACGCGGTCTGCGCTGCAAACGAATCGATATCCATCACGATTGCCTTGAGCCCGCCGACTTCGGCGACGGCGACGCGATCTTCGACCTTCTCTTTCCGCGAGGCCGCGATCATGACTTCGACGTCTTCGGGACTGTTCGGAGCGGGACCGAGCTGCTGGAAATCGAGATTTACTTCTTCCAGCGCGAATGGAATGTACTGATTGGCTTCGGTCTCGACCTGCGCTTCCAATTCGTCGTCGCGCAATCCGGCCGGTACCGTAATTTTCTTCGTGATGACCTGCGCGGAAGGCAGTGCCATCGCAAGATTCTTGATGCGGCCGCCCATACGCTTCCAGCCACGCCGCAGCGAATCGCCGACCGCTTCCAGATTCATGATGTTGCCATCGACGACAGCGTCTTTCGGCAACGGCTCGATGGCGTAGCGCTCGAGGCGGATCCGCCCTTTGCCCGCGTCGCCCAACTCGACCATCTTGACCGACGAGGAGCTGATGTCTACGCCAATCAGAGGCGGTGTTTTCGCCGAGAATAAATCTCCCAGCCAATCACCGTTGAATTGCAGTTTTCCTTTGAGCATATGCTGTTTAGGCGAGAGTCTGATAAGTTACATTAATTACAAGCATCAACTTCTTTTTGACGCATGCAAATCGCAGAATTTGAGCTGACCATTCGAGAGCGAAACTTGGAGGCACATATAATGATTTTCTCTCTTAGGACGACGTTCTTAACTTTCTCCGTTAACAATTCCCCGCAAAAGCAACTTTGATGCCCAAACGCTGGTGGATCTACCCTCTCATCGGGCTCGGTACGCTGCTTATTGCAGTGCTGCTTCTCGTCGTTTATGCAGCCGCGATCGTGTATCCAACATTGCCGTCGCTCGAAGTGCTAACCGAGTACAACCCGAAAATTCCGCTGCGCATCTTCAGCGCCGACGGTGCCTTGATCGGCGAGTTCGGTGAAGAGCGCCGCGCAGTCGTCAACATCGGCGACGTTCCCGCCCCGCTCAAGCAGGCTATCGTTGCCGCCGAGGATGAGCGCTTCTATGAACACGGCGGAGTCGACTACGTCGGAGTGCTGCGTGCAGTGGTACATAACTTCACCGCTGGCGGCGTCCGACAAGGCGCCTCCACGATCACCATGCAGGTGGCTCGCAACTTCTTCCTGACCAAGGAGAAGACGCTCAACCGCAAATTCAACGAAGCGCTTCTCGCATTCAAGATCGAGCACAGCCTGGGCAAAGATCAGATCCTCGAGATTTATCTGAATCAGATATATCTCGGTCAGCGCGCCTATGGCTTCGCTTCGGCCGCCCAAGTCTATTTCGGAAAGAATCTACGGGACTTGAATCTAGCTGAGATGGCTATGCTCGCCGGGCTGCCGAAAGCGCCTTCGCGCTACAACCCGGTGGTCAATCTGCAACGCTCAAAGGAGCGGCAGCTGTATGTTTTGCGCCGGATGCGCGAATTGAATTTTATCACGCCCGCGCAGCTGGAAGCCGCCAGTCATCAACCGTTGCTCGTGCGACGCGATCAGCCGGAATACTCCACGCGCGCTTATTTCTTTTCCGAAATGGTGCGGCAGTCGATGTTCGAACGCTATCAGGACGATGCCTACACGCGCGGCTTTCGAGTCTATACAACGCTGGTAAAGGCTAATCAAGATGCCGCCTATGCCGCTGTACGTAGAGGAGTGATGGATTACGACAGACGTCACGGTTTCCGCGGTGCCGAGGGCTATTACGAATTGCCGGCGACGGTCTCCGATGAAGCGTTGGAAGATGCGCTACAGGAACAGGCCGAAGATGACGATGTATATCCGGCGCTCGTCCTGGAAGCGAGTCCGAAGGCACTGAAGGCTTATCGCAAAGGCGGCGAGACGATCGAAATAACCGGCGACGGACTGAAGTTCGCGCGGCTGATGTTGGCCGATAAGGCGCCGAGCAACCGCAAGCTGCGTCGCGGCGCGCTGATTCGCGTGCAGCGAGACGACAAGAAGAACTGGCAGATCGTGCAACTCCCGCAAGTGGAAGCTGCACTGGTTTCGATGGATCCAAATGATGGCGCGGTGAAGGCTCTGGTCGGCGGCTTCGACTTCTTCCGAAACAAATTCAACCACGCAACTCAAGCGCTGCGCCAACCGGGATCGAGCTTCAAGCCGTTCATCTACTCCGCGGCACTGGAAAAAGGCTTCACGCCGGCGACGATCATCAACGATGCTCCGCTCATTATCGACGCCGCCGAAACCGGTTCGGTGCCGTGGGAACCGAAGAATTTCGACGGCACTTTCGATGGCCCGATCCGCATGCGAACAGCCTTGACGAAATCGAAGAACCTGGTCTCGATCCGCATTCTGCAAGCCATCACACCGCAGTACGCGCAGGACTACATCACCCGCTTCGGATTCGATCCGAAACAACATCCACCGTATCTGACGATGGCACTCGGCGCAGGCTCCGTCACGCCACTGGAGATGGCCACCGGGTATTCGGTATTCGCCAACGGCGGCTATAAGGTGGCACCGTACTTCATTACACGCGTGGAGGATGCGAGCGGTAAAGTTCTGGCCCAGGCAACCCCGGCAAAAGCCGCGGCGGGCGCGCAGCGAACGATCGACGGCCGCAATGCGTTTGTGATGTACAGCATGATGCAAGACGTCATCCGTGGCGGAACCGGCGCGCGTGCCATGTCGATCGGGCGCTCCGATCTCGCCGGCAAGACCGGCACGACCAACGAACAAATGGACGCCTGGTTCGCCGGATTGCAGCGCAATCTCACGTGCGTCGTCTGGGTGGGGTTCGATCTACCGCGAACGCTGGGCGCGAACGAGACGGGCGCTGTCGCCGCGCTGCCGATCTGGATCTCGTATATGGGCGCGGTTTTGAAGAACGTACCGGAGGAGGTACCGGCGGTGCCCGAAGGCGTTCTTGCCGCGCGCATCGACCCGGACACCGGACTGCGCAGTACCGCGCCGAAGAACAGCATGATCGAATACTTCTATCACGAGAATTTGCCGCAGGAAGAGGAAACGCCGGCCGATCCGCAGACGCCGTCTCAGCCGCGCCGGCCCGAGGATATCCGCAACGAGATATATTGAGGTGTGCGGCGACGTCTCGTCCTTTTCGCTGCTCTGGATTTGCGATGTCTCGATCCGCGATGTTATGACCAAAGGTCTGTTCGGCAGCCGGCAGCAGATGCGGCTTCGCATTGCCACTCTGGCGGCGCGTCTGATCGCACAGGACGGCGTCACCGACTACACCGTTGCGAAGCGAAAAGCGGCGCGCCAGGCCGGCGCACCAGATTCCAGGCATCTGCCGACCAACGTCGAGATCGACGAAGCAGTGCGCGCGTACCAGGCGTTGTATCAGGCTGACGAACATCCCGGACGCGTGCGGCGCATGCGGGAATTGGCACTGGAGATGATGCGGTTGCTGCAGTCTTTCGATCCGCATCTGACCGGCCCCGTACTGTCGGGCAGCGTAGGGCGTCACGGCGAGATCCATCTCCAGCTCTACACGGACAATCTCAAAGAGCTCGAGCTGTTCTTGATGAATCGACAGATTCCATTCCGGGTGCGCGAGAGCCGGATGTGGAGCGGAGATGTGAGCGTCGTGGCGCCGACGTTCCTCATCAGTACGGAAGATACGGACTTCGCCATCACCGTCCTGTCGCCGCAACACCGCAGACAGCCGCTACGAATATCGCTGGAAGGGCGACCTCTGGCACGGGCATCGATCCCAGGCGTCGAATCGCTGCTCTTGTCGGCCACCTGATGGAGCGGTAACCGAGTCGGTCATCGGCTCGAATGCTCCGGCACTAAATGTGCTGGGAGCCACACAATAAAATAGTGGACAATTTCAGCCGGTGACGATCCTCCAAAGCAACTCCAGCGACGGCGCAGACGACGGCGCAGACGACGGCAAGTATCGCGTTCATGCGCCGATGGAAATCGCGTCTATCCTGCGCGCGATCATGAAGTCTGGCGCGCTGGTTACTGCTTATTTCGGCAATAGCCGGGAATTCATAGTCACTGCGATCCTGGATGTCGAAACTGACCTCACGCATCTGATGATCGACAGTGGATCCAACGCCACACTCAATGACCGGCTCGTCCGTGGACAGGAACTGGCGATCGAAAGCTCGCAGGACGGCGTTAAGATCGAATTCAATGTGCAGGAAGTCGAAGGGACCAGCTTCGAAGGCAGACTTGCGTTTCGGATTCCGTTTCCCGAGACCGTCCTCAAACTGCAGCGCCGCGAATATTTTCGATTGCCGGCGCCGCTGCTGAATCCGTTGCGGTGCCGGATTCCGATCCCTCCCGAGGGGTCGGCAGAGGCGGTCATCGGTGACATCAGCCTGGGCGGCGTAAGCGTCATGGGCGAGTATCCCGGATTGGTTTTGGATGCAGGGGTAGTGTACGACGGCTGTCGGATCGCTCTGCCCGATGTCGGCATGCTCAATACCAGTCTTCAGGTCCGCAATAGCTTCCCGATGACTTTGCGCAATGGTTCGCTGATGCGCCGAACTGGCTGCGCCTTCATTAACCTGCCTGCCAACCACGAGGCCATGCTTCAGCGCTACATCATCCGACTCGAACGCGATCGACGCGCAAAGTCGCCTGACGCCTAGGGAAGCTCTGAACAAGTCTTGCGTGCGCGACCGGGGTGATTTGGGCCGAGGGCAAGAGGGCGAGGACGCCGTTTAGCCCGCCTACACCAGGATGATCCCAAGCGTCCATCGGCCCAAATCACCCCGGTCCCTCTATAGAGACGACAGATTATTGGGTAGCGTCAGGTGCAGCGTCTGCATCGTTGCGCTCCTCGCCAAGGTACCTACCTTGGCTTCGTCGCGATGCCTCGCATCCATCCGCACCTGACGCAACGCGCGTCGCAAGACTTGTTCAGAG
>JBBRGM010000269.1:0-6484 GCA_038240725.1 Burkholderiales bacterium
GCAGTCTCATTTTTCGTCAACCCTCCCGGACAGCATGATCAACTTACGATGGGCGGCGATCAGAATGCCGATGCGAAATCCGCCAAGGCCCACGTCGGCGCGGCGGCGGGGGCAGCTGCGGGCGGTGCTGCAGGTGCGGTCGCAGTTGGCGCCGCCGCAGCGCTGGCCGTACCGGGCGTCGGGCCGGCGCTGGCAATCGGTGTAGTTGCACTGGGCGCCTATACCGGGTCGCTGGCCGGCACACTGGCGAAGCTCGGCAATCATCAGGATGCAGCAGAAAGCTCAGCAAGCCCCGGACGGCCGTCCGGCATGCTGGTTGCCGTGCACGTGCTCAATGAAGACGGCGAGAAAGCCGCGATAGATGTTTTGCGTGCACACCAAGCTGCGGACATCGAGCGCCGGCAAGGCGTGTGGGAAGACGGCGACTGGAAGGACTTCGATCCTGTCGCACCCCCGGCGCCGATCCCGGGTGCGCAGTCAGCGGCTGCAGTCCGTGCCGAGGATTACAAAGCCTGAGGCTGTCGCTAACCGCAGAGGCGTTGAGGATACCGCCGGCATCGTCGCGAAACGGCGGACATCTTTTGGACGAACCAGCGCGAAGCATTCGCTCGCATGAACGATAAGGCGCACGAGTCTGCCGCGATCGACGCCTTGCGCGCCGAAGCGGCTGCGTGCAGAGATTGTCCGTTGTGGCGGAACGCTACGCAGACGGTGTTCGGCGAGGGCAGCGCAAAAACGGACGTGATGTTCGTGGGCGAGCAACCCGGCGATGAAGAAGATCTCAAGGGAAAACCATTTGTAGGTCCGGCAGGGCGGCTGCTCGATCGCGTGCTGAGCGAAGCGGGAATCGATCGCGCCGAGGTTTACCTAACGAACGCGGTCAAGCATTTCAAATGGGAGCCGCGCGGCAAGCGGCGCATACACAAAACACCGGCGCAGCAGGAGATCGACGCGTGCCATCAATGGCTGCAACGCGAGATCGGCGCAATCGACCCGCAGCTCGTCGTTTGTCTTGGCGCAACCGCCGCGAAAGCCCTACTGGGCCCGAGCTTCAAGATTACGCAGGGTCGCGGCCAGTTCTATCGCATCGACGGGATGCCCGAGCTATTCGCAACGTTCCATCCGTCTTATCTGTTGCGTCTGCGCGACGAGGGCTATGAAACCGCGCACAAACAATTCGCAGACGATCTGCGTACGGTCGCACAGCGGATGCGAAGCATGGCGGAAACTTAAGCGCGCACGGCGTTCTGGATAAACCGCAAAGCGCGCTTCGATTCGAGAAGGGATGGCGGGGAATCGATCGATGCGCCACCACGCGCACTGGCCGTTTGCCGCACTGATTCGATCGCTGCACTGTGTCGATCGCCGGACTGTGTTAGTCGCCGCAACGTGGGGATCGTTTAGCCGCGATCGCTCATACGTCTATCGGCGAGGCTAGAAGAGCTGGCGCACTAACATGAGCAACTCATCCAGATCGACAGGCTTGATTAGATAGTGTTCGAAACCGGCTTCTTTTGCGCGTTTGGGATACTGCGACTGTCCGTAGCCGCTGACACCGATCAGGCGAACATTCTGCAGGTTTGGATCGGCCTTGATCCGTCGCGCGAGCTCGAAGCCATCTTCATCCGGTAATCCGATATCCAGCACGGCAATCATCGGGGAGAACACGCCGGCCACTGCCACCGCGTCGACGGCGGTGTGCGCCATGCGCACTTCATGACCCTCGAGCGTTAGGATTTCCGCCAGCATTTCCGCCGACGGTTCATGATCGTCGACGACTAGGATGCGGGTACCGCCGGGTGTAGGTTCTTCTTTGTTGTTCATCTGCTTCTAATCCCACCCCCCACACGCATTATGCACCCACGCCAACCGAGCGTTGCGGTGTCTGCGCTACCAGCGGCAGATGAAGTACGAAAACTGCGCCGCCGCCACTGCCATCGTTGCCGACTTCGACCGTGCCGCCGTGCAGCTCGACCACGTTGCGCACGATCGCGAGGCCGAGGCCGAGACCGCCGAATCGCCGCGTGGTCGTACTGTCCTGCTGTCTAAAGCGGTCGAATACATACGGCAGAAAACTCGGATCGATCCCAGGCCCATTGTCGCGCACGATGATCTGCGCGTCATCGCCCGCTCGCGTTAGTTGCACTTCTACTCGGCCACCACGCGGCGTGAATTTCACCGCGTTGGACAACAGGTTCCACACCACTTGCTGCAGACGAGATGGGTCGCCTGCGAGCGGGCCGATCGAATCGTCGAGCTGCACGGCGAGCTCGATGTTCTTCGCATCGGCGGCCGGCCGCATGGTTTCTACTGCCGATTCGATCACCGGCGCCAACGCAACCGGCCGCACATCGAGACGAAGCTGTCCCGTGATCATCGCTGACACGTCGAGCAGATCGTTGACGATCTGACCTTGCAAGGTCACGTTCTGCTCGATCGTATCCAGCGCGCGGCCGGCTTTTTCTTCGCTCAGCTTGCCGGTCTTCAGCAAGCGCACCCAGCCGCCGATCGCGTGTACCGGCTGGCGCAGCTCGTGCGACACCGTCGCGAGAAATTCATCCTTGACACGATTGGCTTCCTCGGCGGATGTACGCGCGCGCTCGGCGTCGGCGAACAGCAGCGAATTGCGCACGCTCAGCGCAATGCGATTCGCCATTTCTTGCGCCAGACTTACATCGCGCGGCGCGAGATGGCGGTGCGGATTGCTCAGGATGAAAGACAATACGCCGATGCGATCGCCGTAAGCGACCATCGGCACGATGAACAGCGTCGCCGGATGCAATCGGCGATACCATTCGAGCTGGTCGGCATCCGCCGCGAGCGCGCGCAGGTGCGTATCTTCGACATTACCGATCACCAATGTCTTGCCGCTTCGCAGCGTTTGCGCCAACGGATTTTGCTCCGCCTGCTGCAAGGCAACTTGCGAGCGCGGGGCGAATGCAGCCTGGACGGCAGGATCCACGCAGGCGCACGCAACCTGCTCGAGCGTTTCGCCGTCGTGGAGCAGTTCGATCACGCAGCAGTCGGCTATCAGCGGCACCGCCTTTTGCGCGACCGCATGCAGCGTGCGGCGGTAGCTCAATGTCGCGGCCATCGCCTCGGAGATTTCGGATAGAAAGGCGCTGCGCGCTTCGTTCTCCTCGGCCATCTCGCGCAACATCACTTCCGAAGTGAGCAGGCGTTCCCGCTCGGCCTCCGCTTCCTTTCGCTCAGTAATGTCGCGGAAATTGCCCACGACCCCGCGGATCGCGGGATCGTTCAACTGATTCGTCACCGTGCCCTCGATCCAGCGCCAGCCGCCATCTCCGTGGCGTACGCGATACTGCACGTTGAACAACTCGGAGGGATAGGCCAGCGCATCTTCGATCAGTTGATGCAGTTTAGGGGCGTCTTCAGGATGCGCCAGCAGCAGCGGATCTGCGCGCAGGTACACCTCCGGCTGATATCCGAGAATGCGCTCGACCGAGCGGCTGACGTAACGCGCGCGTCCGGCGCCGTCGGAGATCGAGATAAGGTCGTTGCTGTGCTCGATAAGCGAGCGGAATCGTTGCTCGCTGGCGCGTAACGCTTCTTCCGCTCGCTTGCGCGGAGTGATGTCCAGCACGACGCCCGTCATGTGCGATGGCGCAGCTTGCGCGCTGTAGCGCACCCGCCCACGGCCGGCGATCCAGTGCACGCTGGCGTCGGGATGCACGACGCGAAACTCCATGTCGAACTCTGCGCCGGTTTTGATCGCGGCGGTGATTGCGGATCGCACGCCATCGCGGTCGACGGGATGCAGGGTGTTTTGAAATACCGAGGGCGTTAACGCCGTTTCAGTTGCGACGCCGAACAAAGCTCTCGTACGATCGCTCCAGATCATCTCGTCGAACCGCAGATTCCAGAGCCACAGACCGACTTCGGCGGCGCCAACCGCGAGCTGCAGTTGCTCCTCGCTGCTCTGGAGCGCTTCTTCCATCTGCTTGCGCTCGGTGATGTCGACGAATGCACCGAGCGATCCGCGCACGTTGCCGTTCGCATCGCGCAGCGGCACAGCACGCCCGACGATGTGATTTATCACGCCATCGGCAAACACGAGCTGCACATCCTCGTCGACTTCTGCACCGGTACGCGCCGCGCGCTGCATGGCGAGATTTTCCGGCGCGATCTCGATGCCGTGGCTGCGCACCTTGAAAGCGAACGGACTGGATCCATCCGCCGGGGTCGCTGTGGCGGTAGTCCCGGGAAGCTGCCGCAAAATCTCATACGCCGCCCGATTGGCGCTCATGTGATGGCATTGCGGATCGTTTGCAATCCAGATGCCGACCGGCGCGATGTCCATGAACGCTTCGAGCTCTTCTGCGCGCGCGCGAGCGGTGATTTCGCTATCGCGCAATGCATGCTCCATACGCTTGCGCTCATCGATGTCGATGCAGGTGCCGACGTAGCCCGCAAAAATGCCGTCCGGCGTGTAACGCGGCACGCCGCGATTGAGCACCCAGCGAAACTGGCCGCTGTGATGACGCAGCCGATATTCCATTTCGAAATCACTGTGACTGCCGAATGCGCCGTCGTAGATCGCGATGCTGGTAGCGCGATCGTCGGCATGCACGCCGGCGAACCAGCCAGCGCTCAGTTCTTGCGCCAAACTGGTCCCGGTAAATTGCAGCCAGGCTAGATTCAGATAGATGAGCGCGCGGTTGATCCCCGTCATCCAGATGAGGACCGGGGCGGCGTCCGCGACGCTGTTGAAGCGGGTGTCGCTTTCGCGCAACGCCTGCTCGGTCTCATTCATGCGCAGCAGAGCCCATACCGCAAGCACGACCCCGCCTTGCGACGCACGCTCGGGCACGGCGGCGTCCAATGCGGTTGCCAGATCGATGACTTCGGTTCGCGCAGTGGCTGGGTCGGCAAGCAGAGTCTGCTCGAGGGTCGCAGCGTCGAGCGCGCCGGGTTCCAGGACGATAACGTCGGCGTCGTGCTGCCGCGCCAGTTGCAAGACATTCTCGGCGCGCGCTGCAATGACATCGAACCCGGCGACCCGCAAGGCGTGCCGACGCGAAGACACCTTCGCGCCGTCTTCACCGACGTGGAGAATCGTGCCGATCACAAACGACGTCTCGCGCGCAAGGTGCATCGCACGCATCGCTTGATCGGAATTCCAGAAGCAGTCATGTGTTGGCTACGCTATCGGGAGAGTGACGCTCGCGCCGCCGTCGGCCGTCATCTGTAATTGACCGCCCAGCCGCCACACCCGTTCCTGCGTCAGCAGCAACGCATCGGAGTCTGGCGGCAACAATTCGGCCGCGGAGCCGTCTGTTCGCTGCTCGGCGACTCGGAGCTCTACACCGCTGGCGCTGCGCGACACGCCGATACTGATTTTCCCGCAATCGCCGCCTGCGGGGATTTGCGCGAATACCTGCTGGAGCAGTCGATATAGGGTGACTGCATGATCCGGCGGAATGGCATCCACCCGCTGATCGATGCTGAGCTCGACGTCGGCATCGGTGCGCTGATTGAAGTCGGCGACCTGCTGTTTTATCGCGGCCGCCAATCCCAGATGTTCGACGATTGCAGGAAACAACAGGTCGATTGCGCGGCGCGTGTATTGGATGGTCTGCGCCAGCGACTCGGAGATCCGCGCCAGGCCGCGCGCCATGTCCTCAGCCGATTTTCCCGGGCGCACCAGCCAATCGCATTCCATCTTGCTCGCGGACAACGTGCTGACGACACGCCCGTGCAAATCCGCCGCGAGTTGCCGGCGCTCATGATCGCGGGCGGTTTCCATGCGCATCATCAGCGCAATCAATTCAGACAGGCGTTGCTGCGGGTCGGCGTCATCCGCCGCTGGCTTGGCGAGCGCGCGCGCCTTTGCCGGCTTTTTACTCATCGATGGTTGAGGTCATGGATTGCTACGGATACTCGTGGGGCGCTGGACGCCCTTCCGGATGGTCGGACATGGCTGCTGCAGCGATCGTTCAGTCAGCTCTCAAACATAACGCCGCAGCATCGGGATGGCAAGCAATCGCCGCGTGAACGTTCTGCACGCCGGAGTTGCATTCTTACAACGGCCGCGCGGGCGACGCGTGCAATCGCTTGAATCTACGGGGCGCGCCGATGGCACGTTGGTTGCGCCTCTATGCGAAGCGCCTAACGCAGCGCGCTGCATGTGATGCTGCAAGCAGTGCGCGACGCATGGCATTCCAATCGAGCGATGAGATCGCCACGCTGGCCATGTGCGCGGGCCTAATAATCGCAGCATTACCGCTGCATCAGGGCGACAACCGCTGCGTGGTCAACCGCTGCGCGTTGTCATCCGTCCGGTGCTGCAACATTCGATGAGGCAAGAATATCGCGATGGCTCCCCGCCCGATACAAGACCCGCCGGCGCCGGGTGAATCACCGGCGCCCGTGCAAGATCCCGACGTCGTTCCCGAGGACGTGCCCGAACCGCTCCCCGAGCCCTCGCCCGTTCCACCGGATCCGCCGCCGCGAATCTCGTCTG
>JBBRGM010000270.1:0-6473 GCA_038240725.1 Burkholderiales bacterium
AATGACACCGCGCTGTTCTGGCTGGCGGGCATCGATTCGTGCTCAGGATTTTGGCAGACGACTTGGGATCGCGCGATCAACACGCCGGGGTCGCAGGATTTCGCGCGCAGGTTCGCCGCGAAATTCGGCAGTCCGCCGGAAAACCAGGGTTGGCAAGACTACACGGCAGCTTGCATCATCCTGCAGACGATCGCGGAAACGAAGAGCACCGACGCAGCGAAAATCATTCAGCATCTCGAGAAGGGCGCGCAGTTCGATATCTTGAAGCCGCGCAAAGGCTATTTCAATGCGCGGGATCATCAGTTGATCCAGGAGATGTTCGCGGTCAAGATCAAAACCAAAGCTCAGATGAAAGACCAGTGGGATTTCTTCGAGGTGTTGCGTCCCGCACCCGGGCCTGGCGAATCGCTCACGGCACTGCAACCGACGCCTGAGGAGAATCCCTGCACGATGGGGCAGCCGGTCTGACTGACCTTGTCTGACGCCGCGCGCGTCATCGACCATCGCGCCGATTCCATTTGCCCCGCGCCGCGCGTTGCTTACATGACGCTTGCGTGGCGTCATGATCCCTGCGATATAGCGCCTGCTCGCGAAGAGTTGCGACCGGGTCGCATGCATCGTTGCCTGGCGCAATTTACTACAGACTGCAACGCGCACATTACAACTGGAAATCGTCGTGTGAAAGGCGCTCGGTATACTTTATTTCACGACTTGTGCAGCGTCGTATTACGAATGTATTGAGCGTATTACGAAAGCTCGCTGCGCATTCGGCGTGGCAACAAAGGCGACGCGTCATCGCGATGTGCCGCTGGATACAACACACAACATTCGGGAGGAAGTTCTGATGAAAAAATTCATTGGAGCCCTGGGCACGATTGGGCTCGTTGCATGTGGCGCGCTAGCTTCAGCGTCTGCGCATGCGCAAAATTGTTCGGTATGGTTGGTCGAGAGCAGCCGGTTCATGGGCGTGCCATACGGCGCATTCATGCCGGACCGCACGTTCGTCCCCGGCAGCAAAGATGCAAACAACAACGTCAACACCGTCGATCTGCCGGTCAACATCGGCGTCATCAAGTGCGGCAAAGAACTGATCCTGTACGACACCGGCTGGAAGCAGCAGGACTATCACAAGATGACGGGCACCGAGCATTGGGCGTCGTTGCCGGATCAGCTCAAGCTGCTCGGCTTCAATGCAAGCGACGTCACCAAGATCGTCATCGGCCATGCGCATTGGGATCACGCCGGCCAGCTGATGGATTTCCCCAACGGCGTGCTGTACGTGCAGCGCGAAGAGTTGAAGGGAATCGAATGGGCGCTGAATTATCCGGAGCCGCACATTCGCGCTGTCAACACCGACAAGGGCGGTTGCATGCGCACGCCGGCTTGCGGCTATCCGCCGAAGACGCTGGATGAGGTGTATGGCAAAGTGCTGTCGGGCAAAGCGGTGATCGTCGACGGCGAAGCTGAGATCGCGCCGGGCGTGAAAATCCACCCCGCGTTCCGTGCGCATACCGCCGGTTCGCAGCTGCTCGAAGTGCCGACCTCGGTCGGCAAGCTGGTATTCGGGTCCGATGCTTACTCCTCCTGGGAAGGCATTCGCGACTGGATGATCGCGAACCCGCAACAGACCGATACGGTGCAGCAGTTCCTCGCCTATGAGAAATGCTATAAGATCACCGGCGGCTATCAGAACTGCGTAGCCGGGCATGAACCTGGTTCCTACACCGATAAATACCCGCTGACGAAAAATTCGTGGGTGGGCATCAACGGCGGCCGGATGGCAGAAATCGCTTTGGCTCAAGGCGAATCTTCCCGCAAGCCGAAGTAAGGACCACGCGGCGTCTGCGCGTTGTGTAACTGCACGTGCGGACGCTGCATACGATCGTGGGAGTGAGGGTACCGCGTTCGCATTGCAATCATGTCGTAGGTAAGGGTCCTAATTTCGTCGCGAAAACAGTTCAGGGAGAGAGAAACATGAGTAGAAATTTGAAGTTAGCAGCAGTGGCAGCCGCGATGCTCGCGGGTGTCGCCTCTGCACAGGCCGAAGACACAACCAAGCTGTATGCGTTCAGTTCCGGCGCCATCACCATCGGTAAAGGCATTCTGCAGAACTTGGCCCCGAACGATCCGCCGATCGTCGCACCAGTCGGTTTCTACGTGATCAAGCACCCCAAGGGTAACGTGGTGTTCGACACGGGCAACAACGACCGGATCATTACTGACCCCAGCTATTGGGGCGGCGCGTTCACCGCGTTGAAGCCGGTCAATACGCCGGATGTTGCGATCGATCAGCAGTTGAAGAAAATTGGTTTGACCCCCGACGACATCAAGTTCGTCGTCGTCAGCCATTTGCATCTGGATCACGGCGGCAACGTCGGCAAGTTCCCCAACTCCACGATCGTCGTACAGAAAGATGAACTGAACAACGCTTTCTGGCCAGTCGCCGGCACCGGTGGACCGTACATGATCGGCGACGTCATGCCGCTTCGTGCACCCAACAGCAATTTCCCGAATGCCGTGAAAATGATTCAGCTCGAAGGCGATCTGGACTTGTTCGGTGACGGCAGCATGATGGTGAAGCGCTGGGTTGCTCATACTCCGGGCAGCCAGATGATGACGGTCAAGCTCAAGAACACCGGCATGATCATCCTGACCGGCGATAACGTTTACTTCCGCGAAAATCTGGAAAAAAACTTGCCGCCGAATATCGTCCTGGCGTACAAGCCCGATGGTTTCTATCGCGCGTACGAATGGATCCGCATGATGATGGCAACGCAGAAAGCGGATTACTTCACTGCGCATGATCCGGACGCATTCAAGGCCATGAAAAAGCCGCCTGCGTTCTACGATTGATCCTGATCGGACGAGTCAGCAGCACCTGATTTAAGATGCGGCGCCGGGGCGGGATTTCCGCCCTGGCGCTTTTTCTTAGCGTGTTTCGAACGTCATGGTTATCACTCCCTTCTCGTCGCAACCAGATCGTTACGCATGCGCCCGCCGTTTTGCGCCTCGTCACACATGCATCATCGCGCGCTGAATTATTGCGGCGCTCAGGCCAGCTTGTGACCGCCGTCGTCATCGCCGATAACTTGACCCGCTACTACGGCTCCCGACTCGCCGTAGATCAAGTCTCGTTCGACGTCCAGCCCAACGAAGTCATGGGACTGCTCGGACCGAATGGCTCGGGCAAGAGTACGATCCTGCGCATTTTGACGGGTTATCTGCGCCCGACTTCCGGCACGGCCAGTGTGGCCGGCTGTGATGTCGTCGACCAGGGTCTGGAAGCGCGCGCACAGCTTGGTTACGTGCCGGAAGATGTACCGCTGTACACCAACATGCGAGTAATCGAATTTCTGCAATTCATGGGCAAAGTTCGCGGCGTCAGCAGCGCGCGACTCAACGCCGCAGTCGACGAAGTCATCGAGCGCCTGAGCCTCGGCCGCGTGCGCACTTTGCTGATCTCGAAACTCTCGCGCGGCTATCGCCAGCGCGTCGCGATCGCGCAGGCGCTGCTGGGCAAACCGAAGCTACTGGTCCTCGATGAGCCGACCAACGGCTTGGACCCGCGGCAGATTATCGAAGTGCGCGAGTTGATTCGCTCGCTGTCGCGCGAGCTTTCCATCCTCGTCACCTCGCACATCCTCGCCGAGATGGAACGCGTCGCACATCGCGTGGCGATATTGCTCGACGGCAAGCTCCTGACTGTTCACACCCTGGGCACGCAGACCGCCAGCAGCCGAGTTCGCATGCGTCTGCGCGACGCCGACGAAGCGCATGTGCGCACGGTCTTGCAAGCACATCCGGATTTGCGGCTGGTGGAAGTCATACCTTCGCAAGGCACCTACGTGATCGAAAGCGCGAGCGGCCCCGCGGCCGCCGTGCGTGTTTTGGTCGGAGCGGGTATGGCAGTCGAGGAAGTCAGCGCCTCCAGCAGCGGACTGGAAGAGCTGTTTCTTCGCCTCACCGAAGGCGCCGCGCAATGAGGGGCTTCGCTACGCTTCTGGGTAAGGAAATGCGCGCGCTGTTCTATTCGCCCATCGCCTACATCGTCATTGCGGTGTTCCTGGTTCTGATGGGTTATTCCTTCACGCTGACTTTGTTTCTGAATAAGTACGCGACCCTGGTACACATTTTCTTTCAGTCCGCCGGGTTGCTGCTGTTGATCGTGCCGATAATCACCATGCGGTTGTTCGCGGAAGAACGCAAAACCGGAACGTTGGAATTGCTGCTCACCGCGCCGGTGCGCGAGAGTCACGTCGTGCTCGCGAAATATCTTGCGAGTATGGCTGTCGTGCTGGCGATGATCGGCCTCACTGGCAGCTACGCGGTCGTACTTGGTGTATTCGGATCGCCGGACTGGGGACCGATCTACAGCGGCTATCTGGGCCTTGCGTTGCTGGCGAGCACGCTCGTTTCGCTCGGCGTGGTGATCTCGGCGCTTACCTCCAATCAAGTGGTCGCCGCCATTCTTACCATCGGCGTGTCGTTTCTGATGTGGATGATCGACACGCTGGCTGCACTGATGCCCGATGGCTTCGAGCGCGTTCTGATCAGCTTTTCGCTGCTGGCGCGCTTCACCCCGTTTGCCACCGGCGCGATGTACACGTCGGATTTCGGCTTCTTCGTGAGCAGCACGGTGCTGGCGTTGTTTCTCGCGATGCGCGCATTGGCTAGACGATGATGCGACCAGGTGCGGGTAATCCGTTCTCGCAACGCCCCGGCGCTTCGGCCGCGGCGCCATCGCTTCGCAGGAAAGCGCAGTAATGGAACACGGCGCAACCGACTGGAAGGCCGTCGCGTGGTTTATCGGGTGGGCGATTGCCATTGCAGTGCTGTTTTTTACCGGCCTGCGGCTGCCGCTGCAAACTCGGCTGACGCGCGTGAAATCGCTGTTCTACAACGCCGCTGTAGTCATCACGGCACTCGCCGTAATCGCGCTGGCGAACACCGCGCTGGTACTGCAAGACGTTCACATCGATCTCACGCGCGAACAGCTGTTCACGCCGTCCAGCCAGGCGATGGCCGTTGTCGATCAACTGCGACGACCCGTGCGACTCACGTACTTCTACCGCGGCCAGGACCCCGCCGGCCGTCGTTTGAGAGACGTCCTGGATGTCATGGGCAAACGCAACGCGTTCCTCGAAGTACGCAATGTCGACCCCGATCGCGAACCGTCGGTCGCGCAGGCGTTCGGATTGCGCGTGGCCAACGCCGCCGTGCTGGAAGCCGAGGGACGCAAAGTGGTGGTGCAGACCACCGACGAGGGCGAAGTCGCCATCGGCATTCAGCGCGTACTGCGCGAGAAGGTCATCACTGCATGCTTCGTCGAAGGCCACAACGAGCTGCCGATGGACAATTTCGAATTCCATACGCATCTCGAGGGTCTGGCGGGGCATAGCCATAACGATGCTTCGTCCAAATACGTGCAGACGGCGGGCCACGGCATCGGACGGTTGCGGCGCGCACTCGAAGCGCAGGGCTACGAGACGCGCAAGCTGACCTTCGCGACCTCGCCGAATGTCCCGAGCGACTGCCAGGTCGTCATCATCGCGAATCCGCGCAACACCTTCGTGCCGACGGAAAGCGCCGCGCTGGAAACCTATCTGCAGAACGGCGGATCGCTGTTTGCGATGTTCGATCTCGGCTTCACCCTCGAGCCTCGCCTGGCACATCTGATGGAACAACTCGGCGTGCGGCTCCCGCAGGAAGCCGTGGTCGATCCGCTGAGCCACTACTCGACAGACGCAGAAATGGTCGCTGTTGCGGCGTACGAAAAAAGTCCTGTCACCGACAATGTTTCGATGAGTTTCTTCCCCGGCATGCGGCCGTTGATCGCCGTGCCGCCCGGCGCAGGTATCACCGTGGTGCCGCTGTTCTCGAGCAGCCGCGACAGCTACACGCGGACGGTGCAGCCGGTGGCTGTGCGCGAAGTGGCGGAATCTGTCTCCGTGCCGCACGCTCGCACGAACGACACCGGGCCTCGGCTGCTGTCGGTTGCGGTCGAAGGCCAGCTGCCCGGGGCGCCCGCAAATGCGCCGAAGCTGCGGGCGATCGTCATCGGCGATGGCGACTTCGCAAGCAATTCGTTCCTGCCATACCTTTCGAACAGTGACTTGGCGATGTCGATGGTGCGCTGGCTGGTGCGTGAAGAGCGCTCAGCAAACGTCGCCAGCCGCATTCCGGTGCCGCCGATGATCCTGTTGTCCGGCGCGCAGATGAAAGCCGTGTTTCTGTTGGTGGAAGTCGCATTGCCGCTCGCCATTCTCGCGATCGGCGGCTTGCTGTGGTGGCGCCGGCGATGATGCGCACGCGGAACATCGCAGCGGCCCTGTTCGCGATTCTCGCGATTGCCTATCTGATTTGCATGGCGGTGCTCGGTGCGCTGCCGCGCCAGCAGCAACTGGTGAAGTTCGAGGCCAAGGGCGTGATGCAGCTTCCCCCCGAACGCATTACCGGCGTTGCCATCCAGTCCG
>JBBRGM010000271.1:0-6471 GCA_038240725.1 Burkholderiales bacterium
TAGGCGATCAACGTCTGCCCGCCGGCGTGTGAGATGAGTGCAAGCGCGAGCAAAACCGACCAGCCGCGCAACGTCGTCGGGTACAGCGCGCCATCGGATAGCAGCGCCAGCGGCAGCAATGCAATTGCGGTTACCAGGGTAGCGCGCGAGACGATAAACGCAGTCGAGTATCCGGCGTCGCGAAGGCGCTTGGTTAAGATAAGGAACGCGGTGTAGAAGAGCGCGGTGATAACACCGAAAGCGTCGCCGAGCAAATGCGATGAATGCGTCGACATGCTGCGTCCGGTCAATGTCACGGTCCCCGCGAGCGCCACGGCCATTCCAAAAATAAAAGTTCTGCTGATACGCTCGCGAAACCACAACCACGCCACCAAGGTTACGAACACCGCGGCGAGGTTGGCGAGCAGCGTGGCATTCGCGACCGAAGTAAATTTGATCGACCAGTGCCAGAACGACAGGTCGCCCGCGAAGCTCAGTCCAACCGCGATGAGTGCGGGGTTATAACGTCGACGCGGGCTGGCACCTGCGGATTTCGCTGGTGCGGCAAACCATGCCCAGGCCCACAACGCCGGCGCTGCCAGTGCGACTCGCCAGAATGCCGAAGCGGTAGGTCCGATATCGGAGAGTCGTACGAATATCGGCGATAAGCCAATGGCAATCGCGCCGATGATCAGCGCGGCGAGCGCTAAGCGGCCGCGCTCCGAGTGCGATATCAGATGTGAGATGGATTCGGCCAAGATGAGCGTCGCACAGAACCTGGCGCAGAATAACATGCACCTCGCATCGTTCTCGTTCGCAGTCGTCTGCCATCAAGTGCTCAGACGCCGAGACTGCGAGCATCAAACAATTGCCGATGGGTGCTCGGACGCAATCTGCGGACATCTGCGCTACCGGATCGATGAGGGCCTGCTAGAATCCATTGCAGCCCCGCGAGTATCGCCGTAATAAGATTTCGCCGGTTTCTCTCGTTTCATTCCTCTTCCTTCCTGTTCCCGCAAACATGTCGAGCACGCTGTTTACCCCATTTCAGCTTCGCGGACTTACGCTGCCCAATCGCATCGTCGTCTCGCCCATGTGCCAATACATGTCGGAGCACGGCTCCGCCAACGACTGGCATCTGATGCATCTCGGCCAATTTGCGATGGGGGCAGCCGGCTTGGTGATTACGGAAGCAACCCACGTTTCGCCGGTGGGCCGAATCACGCATCGTTGTCTCGGGTTGTACAGCGATGAGAATGAAAGCGCGTTGAAGCGCGTGGTCGACTTCTGCCGCAGCTACGGTGTGGCCAAGCTCGGCATCCAGATCGCGCATGCGGGCCGCAAAGGGTCGGCGCACCCGCCGGGCGCGGGCGGCAAACCGCTCGCCGCTCATGAAAATCCGTGGGTAACGCTTGCCCCCTCATCGTTGCCGTTTGCGCCGGGGTGGCATACGCCGGCCGCGCTCAGCAGCGATGGGCTCAAGGCCATCAAGCAGCAATTCGTCGATGCCACCGTGCGCGCCGCCCGCATCGGCTTCGATCTGGCCGAGCTCCACGCAGGGCACGGTTATTTGCTGCACGAATTTTTATCGCCGATCTCCAATCAGCGCGAAGACGAATACGGCGGCAGCACCGCCAATCGCATCCGTTTTCCGCTCGAGGTGTTCGCTGCGGCCCGAGCAGTCTGGCCGGAGGATAGACCGATGGGCATCCGCGTTTCGGCGACCGACTGGATCGAGAACGGCTGGAGCCCCGACGAGACGGTGATTTTCGCGCGCGAGCTGAAAGCGTTGGGCTGCGATTACATCGACGTTACTTCCGGGCAGCTCGATCCGCGGCAGAAAATTCCACTCGCGCCGGGGTACAACGTTCCACTCGCGCAGCAAGTGAAGGCGGCAACCGGTATCGCCACGATGGCGGTCGGCTTGATTACCAAACCGCAGCAAGCCGAGCAAATCGTTGCAAGCGGCCAAGCCGATCTCGTTGCGTTGGCGCGAGGCGTGATGGACGACCCACGCTGGGCTTGGCATGCCGCGCGCGAGCTCGGCGCCGAGGCTAACTACCCGGCGAATTACATGCGTGCACATCCTTCCCAATGGAAGCCGACCTAGACAAAGGAGGTAGAGCGGACCGGGGGAGCCGACTTAGACCAAGTCGTTTCAGCGGAGCAGATTCCCCAGCGCACGGCGGCGGCCCCCGCGGTTGATCGCGCTTTGCGCGCTTGCCGGGGTCCGTGGTAGGCCGCGAACGTCGAATACAAAACGTCGAATAGAGGATCGTTTCAAGCCCGTCATATCCTGGTATGGAGCTTGCGCGCGCAACGCCGACCATGCTGCCCGACTCAACGCGCCCGATCGACCACGCCGATGCAGTGGCGACTCTTGTAGACGACAAAACGCTTAACAGCGAGCTGCTGAATTTCTCGGTCGGCGCCCCCGACGCCCTGCGCCGGCTGGAAGAAGGCTGCTTCTGGCTCGAAGCTTATCGCCAGGGTGTGCGTGGCGATCCGTTGCGCGCCTATCAGGTTGTCGATCGCATCGACAACCTGATGCAGCCGCATCGTATGGAGGTCTCGCGCGAGTACCTCGACGCCGGTGGCCGGCAGCAAACCTACCGCGAGCGGCGGATCTGGAACGCGGTTGTCCATTTCGCGCATGAGCTCGCAGCCGGTTACGAGATTTGTCTGCAGTTATTCCAAGCCAATGTCCGCGGCGCCAAACCGCTAAAGCCGCATATCCCGACGGCTACCGCGCGAGCGATCCGCTCTCTGACGCTCATCTTGAGGTGGAATCTCCTGCGCTACGCTGCGGTCGAACCGACCCTTTGGAGCCGCATGGGCAACCTCTATGCGTACGCGGAACGTGAGCGCTTCCTCTCCGAGAGATTCAAGGTATATCCTGACATGCATGGCGACTCGACGGTACGCCGCGAGTATCTGCGCGCGCTCGTGCTGTCGGTTTCCGGGATGGAGAGTCTGCTGCCGCCAAATCAAGTTGCCGCCGAACGGGTGATCGCAACGGTCGCGGACTTCTTTCTGTTGCATCGCCGGCCTGCTGCCGGTTGCCACTTCGCCGTCGATCTCAAAGCGAGCCGATCGCCGTTCCGGGTCAGCGATTCGCTCGCACCTGCGAGGACGGTGCGCTTCTTCGGACCAGGCGACGCAGCAGTGATGCTTGAGGGCCTGATGCAACGCACGGTCGAAACCGGTCATGCGCCCACGGAGATCAAGCTCGTCGGCGACGTTTACGCAAGCACCATTCACGAAGTTCTCGAGCATCTCTCGCGGCAATGGGGCCTAACGCCGCCATTGCGTTCCGAAACGCGGCAGCGCGCGCTGTCGACCTTGAATGTCGCGAACAGCTTCGACAAAGTCCTGCGGGCGGTGTCCGCCGAACAAGGCAGCGAAGAGATCGACGATATCACCGAAGCCTGGACTGTCGAGAACGAAAGCACCGGCGGGTTCGGCGCCGTGTTGCCGCCGCTCGAAGGCGATTGGCTTGCGATCGGCACCCTGGTTGCCTCCAAGCCGACTTGGCCGGCGTCTTGGAGTGTGGGCATCATCCGCCGTCTGTCTACGGACGAGTTAGGTCGACGCGCGGTGGGTGTGCAAGTCCTGGCGCGCGGCGGTGTCGCCGTCGAGCTGGAATCTCTGAACGAAGCCGGCCGGCCACACGCCGCGGTCCTGTTGCCGGCCGAAACCCAGACCAGCTTGATCGGCGGCGAGGTAACGCTACTGCTGCCGCGCGATCTGATCGACTGGAGCGCGCGCTACACCTTGCGCGTTCATCAGCGGACCTATACCGTTTCGCCGGTCCGGCTCGCCGAGAGCGGCGACGACTTCGATATCTATACGTTCGCGATCGAAGAGAACGCGGCAAGCTAAACGTTCCTATATCCGGCGGACGTCAATATCCGCCATCCGCGAGTGATGCTAGACTTGATTCATCAATCCGCGCGCTCGCATGCAAACACACTCCGGTATCGATTCAACTTCCGCTGCAAACTTCGTCTCTGCGCAATGGGATGAGGACCTGGTTCCGCGTCTGATCGAGTACATCCGCATTCCGTGCAAATCACCGCACTTCGATTCGCAGTGGGAACAAAACGGACACATCGAGGCGGCGGTCTCGCTTGCGCACCGATGGTGTCAATCGCAGCCGATCGCCGGTCTGAAGCTGGAGATCTTGCGTCTGCCTGGACGCACGCCTCTGCTGTATTTCGATATTCCAGGCAGCGCGCCCGGCACCATTCTGCTCTATGGTCATCTGGATAAGCAGCCGGAAATGGTGGGCTGGCGCGACGATCTCGGTCCCTGGACACCGGTCATCGAAGACGGAAAATTGTATGGACGCGGCGGCGCCGATGACGGCTATGCGGTGTTCGCGTCGTTGCTCGCAATCGCTGCGCTCAAACAACAGAATCAGCCGCATGCGCGCTGCGTCGGCATGATCGAATGCTGCGAAGAAAGCGGCAGCTACGATCTGCCTGCATACCTGGAAGCGCTGGCAAGCCGGATCGGCACGATCGATCTGGTGATCGGGTTGGACTCCGGCTGCGGCAACTATGACCAGCTCTGGATGACGACATCGCTGCGCGGCATTGCTGCGGGCACGCTATCAGTGGAAGTGCTGACCGAAGGCGTGCATTCCGGCGATGCCAGCGGGGTTGTTCCGTCGTCATTTCGCATAGCGCGAGCGCTGCTGGATCGCCTGGAAGATTCGCAGACCGGGCGGATCATTCCCGACGTGTTCCACTGCGAAATTCCGCAAGAGCGCGTCGAACAAGCGATGCACGCCGGCACTATTCTCGGCGACACGCTGTGGACCAAGTTTCCGTTCAAAGACGGTACGCAATCGATGGCGACGGAGCCGCACGAGGCTGCACTCAATCGAACTTGGCGGCCATTTCTATCGGTGGTCGGCGCGGACGGGATGCCGAGCATTGCTAACGCCGGTAACGTTCTGCGGCCGAGAACAGCGCTCAAATTGTCGTTGCGCATTCCTCCGCTCATCGATGGTCGCCAGGCAACACTCGATCTCAAGCGCATTCTCGAAGCGGATCCGCCCGCGGGCGCGTGCGTAACCTTCGATGCGGATCAAGGCGCTTCCGGCTGGAGCGCACCGCCGATCGCCGGCTGGTTGAGCAAAGCAGTGAACGACGCATCGCTCGCCTACTACGGCAAACCCGCTGCGATGACGGGCGAAGGCGGAACCATTCCATTCATGGCGATGCTCGGCAAACATTTCCCCCACGCGCAGTCCTCATCACCGGCGTGCTCGGTCCGAAGTCGAACGCGCACGGACCGAACGAGTTCCTCCACATTCCCTACGCCAAGAAACTGACGAGCTGCGTCGCCCATGTGATCGCTGCGCACGCGCGAGCCGGTGACGACAAAGCTGCTCAGTCCTGATCCTGCGAGAGCCGCAGCGAGCGCATCCGCCAGCGCGGGCGCATCTCTGCGGGAATGGCCGATTCGGCGTCGACGGTGACGCCGGTGGTCAACAGAACCGCGTCGATGTTGCAAGCGTTGGCGCCGCGGATATCCGTCTCCAACTGATCGCCGACCATCGCAACATTTGGCGTGCCGCATCGGCGCAGACCTTCTTCGTACATCGGCGTGTTGGGTTTGCCCAGAGGCACGAAGCGCAATTCTTCGCGGCTGCGATAGCGCCGCTGCAAAGCCGCTTCCAATATCAGCGCAACGCTGCCGGCGGCAACGCCGAACGCATGCTCGCCTTGCGAGTAGATGAGATCGGGATTGGGCAGCAGCAGTTGTGGACGCTGCCCACTGTCGATGACGCGAAACATCGTCGTCAGCGCTGCATCGACGTGCTCGAGAAATGGAAACCCGCTTTCATCGGCGACGATGAGCACCTCGAAGTCTTCATCGGTTGGAACGATCACGCCGCCGGCCTCGCGCACGTAGCTCGCGCTGTCGCGCGTTCCCAACACCGCACAGCGTGCGCCCTGCAACGCGTTCGCTTTGAAATATCCCGGCAGCAGTGATCCGGAGGTGATGATTCGGTCGGCGTCGATTGCCAGACCGAAACTCTTATAGCGTGTGGACGTGCTCTGCGGCGATCGAGACGCGTCGTTGGTCACGATGTAATAGGGTTTGGCGTGCCGATTCAGATACGCGATCAGCTCGGGTGCGCCGGGCATCGGACCTTCCGAATGCACCAGCACGCCATACGCGTCGAACAGCAGCGCCTCGTACCGTTCAGCGAGCTCGTCCGCGGTAATAAACGGTATCGTTTGCATCGCGCTATTGTGTCTCATCCTTGCTGCTCGAGTTTCGCGGGTGGCGTACGCGTCATCTGTGCGACGCGGAGCAACAGACGATACGCTCTAGGTCCAGCCGCGCTTGCTATCTAGGGAAGCTCTGAACAAGTCTTGCGACGCGCGTTGCGTCAGGTGCGGATGGATGCGAGGCGTCGCGGCGAAGCCAAGGTAGGTACCTTGGCGAGGAGCGCAACGATGCAGACGCCGCACC
>JBBRGM010000272.1:0-6458 GCA_038240725.1 Burkholderiales bacterium
CTGGGCTTCAAATCGTTCTGGTCGGCTGCCATCACGCTTGCTGGTATCGAGATCATGCACATGATCCGCAAGGGCCAGCTGATTTGCAAAGGCCTACTCACGCCTGCGCAACAGTTCTACTCGCTGGCTGAATAAACGGGAGGCGGAAGCCGCTTCTGCCCGTTCACGCGAAAACTTTGCGACAGAACCGATTGGCGTCGCAATCGTTCAGCGAGCGACATATTCGAAACCTGAATCGATACCATTCCGTTGTCACCCGGCGCGATAAGCTGACAGCCAGCAGGAACGGCACGGCTATGCGATCGATAGGTGCAAGACGCACGACCAGGCGTTAGATACGCGGGGCGCGATGCTACCGCGCATGGGTTCAGCAGCCGTGGCACTATTTGACGTCGAATCGCAAAGGCCACCGCACATTGCCCATGATGAAGCACACGCTCGCCAAGCTTACGCGTCCCGGCTTGCGCGGCGTGCTCCCCCGCGAGCGACTGTTTCGATGGCTGGATGAGCAGCGCGACACGCGCATCGTCTGGGTTGCTGCGCCGCCCGGAGCTGGCAAGACCGCGCTGGTGGCAAGCTACATCGACGCACGCCGCATGCCGTCCCTCTGGTATCAGATCGATGCGGGCGATGCCGACCCTGCGACGTTCTTCCACTATCTCGGCCTCGCCGCACAAACGGCAAGCCGTTCGCGTACGCGCAAGCCGTTGCCCGCGCTTCGCCCTGAATATATGTTCGACATCGGCGCCTTTGCGCGCCGTTTTTTTCGCGAGCTCTACAGTCGCATGCCGAGCAATGCGACGCTCGTATTCGACAATCATCACGAGGTGAGCGATGCGAGCTTCCAGTGGCTGTTACGGCAGGCGTTCGACGAGATCCCGGAACATCTCAAAGTCATCGTAATCAGTCGTAGTGAGCCGCCGGTCGCGCTTGCGCGCTTCAGCGCGTCCCGGCTGATACAGCTTCTGGATTGGGAGCAGCTGCGCTTTACGCTTGACGAAACCGCCGCCGTCGCGCAGGCGGCAAAGCACGTGGACGCAAAGCTGATCGAGCTGTTACACCGGTGCTCCGGCGGCTGGGCAGCGGGACTTACGCTGATGCTCGAGCGTGTCGCACGCAGCGACACCGACCTTGAATGCGTAGAGGCGCAAGCGCGCGAAGCGGCCTTTGCCTACTTTGCGGGCGAGTTCTTCGACCGCTTGCCCGCGCTCGATCAGCAGATTCTCACTGCAACCGCGGTGCTGCCGTACATGACCGCATCGCTCGTGGAGGCGCTCACCGGCAATCCACAATCGATCGGCGTGATCGACGGTCTTTACCGCAGACACCTCTTCACCGATCGGCGCACGGGTCAGGATTGCACCTATCACTATCACGATCTCTTTCGCGACTTCCTCGTCGACCGCTCGCGCGCTGTGCTCCCGCAGCTCGGTCTCGCTCAGCTGTCCGCACGTGCGGCGGAGCTGCTGGCGAACGACGGCAAGATAGAAGCAGCAATTGAGTTGTATCGAGCAGCGCGGAACTGGATGCGCGTGAGCGAGCTTATCCTGCAGCATGCGCCGACGCTGCTGCGGCAAAGTCGCGGACAAACGTTGCGCGACTGGATCGGCAGCATTCCACGCGAGCACGTCGAACGCGAGCCGTGGCTGCGTTACTGGCTCGGCAGCGCGCTGATTGCGGTCGACCAAGTGCAGGCGCGAAATGTGTTGGATGGTGCGTATCGTGATTTCCTCGCCGGAGATGATCTGTCCGGACAGACGGCCTGCGTGTGGGGCATCGCAGAGAGCGTGAATTTGGAATGGTCAGATGCGCGCGAGATGGATCGCTGGATCGACATCGTCCAGGCGCTGCTCAGCCGGCCGATCGAATTTGTTTCGGCCGAAGCGGAATTGCGAGCCTACGCGGCCGCGGTTACCGCGTTCATGCGCCGCCGCGCGCACAGTCCAGCGTTGGTATCGTACGCCGACCGCCTGCATGCGCTGCTCAATCATGCGGCGCCGCCGAACGCAAGAGTCGCGGCTGCCGCAGTTCTGCTCAACTACTACAGTTTGTGCACGGACTTTCCTGCGGCGCGGCGCCTGATCGCGGCGATTGAGCCGTTATGTGATGAACCGGACACGAGCCCGCTCAGCCACGCGTTGTGGCTGGGCCGCGTCGCGCTGGTAGACATACTCGACGGTGCCTATGCTCGCGCGTTGCAATCAGTAGCAGCCGCCATCGCAATTGCACGCCTTCACGATCTCACCGGACACCTGGCGTTTCTCTACTACATGCGGCATCTCGCGTTGCTGAGCCACGGCGAAGCGCGCGACATCGAGAAGAACATGGCGCAGTTCGAAGCGGCCGCGGATCCGCGGCGATTGCTCGAAATGCATGCGGTCTCGATGGCGAAGCTCCATCTCGCTGTACGCTTCGGCCATCCCGAGCGCGGGCTCGCGTTCGGCAGGCAGGCCGTCGCCGCGGCGGACGGCGCTGGATTCGTTGCTATCCAGGCACGCTCGCGATTCGGATTGGCCGGCGCATACGCCGAATGCGGCCTACATAGCGAGGCAACGCAGCTTGTCAGCGAAGCGCGCGAGCTGGTAGAGGGGACGGTCTATCGACGGATGGCGTACGAATCCGAGCTGGTGCTGGCTTATCTGGCGTTATCGCGTGGAGATGCTGAGGCCTCTCATCGGCCGATGCGCGCGCTGTTTGATGCAACGCAGTCCGAGGGATGCATCAGCCTCGGCTTTTTGAGCAATCGCATTCGCGCTCGCGTGTTTGCCGAAGCGCTGCGCGCCGGCATCGCGGTCGACCGCGTAACGGAACTGATTCGCCGATACGGAATCCCGCCCGATGAGAGCGCCGACGCGTCCTGGCCGTGGACGTACAAGCTTTTTGTTCTGCGGGAATTCTCGATCGAGAAGTACGGGATAGCCGTCATCATCAGAGGCAAGGCGAAGCTCACCGAGTTGCTCAAGCTTATCGTTACCGCCGGCGGTGGCTCGTTCAGCGCGGCAACTGCGGCCGCGATTTTGTGGCCCGACGTCGACGGCGATGTCGCGGCGAGAAATCTCGACACTACGCTCTTCCGCCTGCGCAAGCTCCTCGGCTCCGACAGCGTTGTTCGCCTGCACGACGGCAAGTTGAGCATCGATGCGCACGCGATGTGGGTCGATGCCTGGGCGTTCGAACAACGTGCAGCCGCGTGCCTTCGTCTGCCGGGAGCCAATCTCATTCAGCATGCGAGCAGCGCGATGGAGCTCTACCGATCGCATTTTCTCGAACAAGACACCGATGCCGCGTGGGCGGTGCTGTATCGAGAACGCCTGAAAGCTCGCGCGCTCGAGCTCATTCAGGCTGCCGGCACGGCATTGGAGCAAACCGATGCGTGGAACGACGCCATCGCTTTCTACCGGCAAGCCATCCAACTCGACCCACTCGCCGAAGGCGCTTATCGTGGCCTGATGCGCTGCTATATCGAGCAGGGTGAGCACGCCGAAGCAATGAACGTCTATCGACGCTGCCGCAGCACACTCTCCGTTGTGCTGGGCATCCAGCCGTCCGCAGAGACCCAGGCCCTGTACGCAACCCTGCAGCAGTCACTGCCCGCGTCCGTAAATGAAAGTCGGATGAAAGTGCCGCCGCGATAGGCTGCTCCCTTTCGTATCAGGGGGCTTTAACATGAACAAGGCGGCAATCGCGATGCTGCTCGCGCTGGTGTGCTTTGTGCCGGCGTCGAGTCTTGCAGATAAACGTTATGGTCCCGGCGTGACCGACGCGGCGATCCTCATCGGTCAGACGATGCCGTACAGCGGAGCACTCTCCGCGCTCGCCGCAATCGGGAAGGCGCAGGCGGCCTACTTCGCGAAAGTAAACGCAGAAGGCGGGCTCAATGGGCGGCAGGTGAAGCTTCTAAGCCTGGACGATGGCTACTCTCCCGCGAGAGCGGTCGAGCAGACACGTAAGCTCGTCGAACAGGATGAGGTGCTGCTGATCTTCGGGTCGCTCGGCGTGGCGCCGAACAGCGCGACGCGAAAGTATCTGAACGCGAAGAAGGTCCCGCAGCTGTTCATCACCGCGAGCGGTACGAAATGGAGTGATCCGCGTAATTTTCCGTGGACCATGGCATTGCCGCCCGATGAGAACGTGGATCTGTTCGCGCAGGTCGCGTATCTGCTGCGGCATCATCCGGACGCGCGCATTGCCGTCCTCTATCAGAACGACGACTACGGCAAGGAATACCTGAGGGCGCTGAAGGCTCTACTCGGCGCCAAGGCTGACCACATGATCGTCGCCGAGCAAACTTACGAGGCTACCGCTGCGACGGTCGATTCGCAGATCATCACGTTGCAGGCCGCCGGTGCGGATACGCTGTTCAGTTTCGCTACGGGCAAGTTTGCGGCGAGCGCGGTGCGCAAAGCGTACGACATGAGCTGGAAACCGCTGCAATTTCTTGCTTATCCTGCGTCGGCCATATCCTCCGTGCTGCGACCGGCCGGCCTGGAAAAATCGATCGGCCTGCTGTCCACCGCATTCCTCAAGGATCCGGACGATCCGCAATGGCGCGATGATCCGGACACCAAGGCGTACCTTTCGTGGGCGGGGACGTACGCACCCGGCGCCGATCCGAACGACCGCTACAACGTGTACGGCTATGTCTCAGCGCAGCTCCTGATACACGTGCTCCGGCAATGCGGCGACGAGCTGACGCGGGACAATGTTTTGCGACAGGCGACATCGCTGAAAGAACTGGCGCTGCCGATGGTCTTGCCGGGCGTGCGCTTCAGCACTGGACCTGCCGATTACACGCCGCTCAAAACGGCGCAAATTCGGCGGTTCGACGGCAGGCGCTGGGTAGACATCGCGGACGACTCGAATCCTCGCGATCACGGAGCGCAGCGATGATTCCGTCACCCGATGCGTTGCCCGATCGTACGGCGAACCAGTATCGACTGCGCGAAATCGCGACCGGCTATTTCTTGCCACGCGCGTTGCATGTCGCCGCTGAGCTCGATCTCGCGGACATTTTGGCTGCGGGCCCGATGGACCTCGTACCGCTGGCCGCCGCAACGCACGCCGACGCCATGTCACTGCATCGACTCCTGCGCGCGCTCGTCAGCGCCGGCGTGTTCGAGGAGGTTGCGCCCGGGCGCTTCGCCAGCAATGCACTGTCTACCCTTTTGCGTGACGACGTCCCCGGCTCGGCACGCGCTTTCGTGCGCTACCTCGGTGACGAGTGCAATTGGCGCTCCTGGGAACAGCTGCTCTACAGCATCGAGAGCGGGAAGCCCGCGTTCGAAGAACTATATGGCACGACCTCGTTTCAACATTTGGCCGCGCACCCGGACAAGGCGGCATTATTCGACGCGGCGATGGTGAGCTCGTCGGAATTGCTGAACGCTGCCCTCATCGCGGGCTACGATTTTTCTCCGTACCGATCGATCGTCGATGTCGGCGGCGGGGTGGGCTCGACCTTGTGCTCGATACTCGATGCTTACCCTGATGCGCACGGAACCGTGTTCGATCTCGAGGAGGTTGCGGCGCGCGCAGAACGCTACATTAAAGAGCGCGGATGTGCTGAGCGGTGTCTCAGCGCGGGCGGCAGCTTCTTCGACTCTGTTCCCGCCGGCGGCGACGCTTACTTCATGAAACACGTGCTGCACGATTGGAGCGACGAGCATTGCCTGCGCATCTTGCACACGTGTCATGAGGCTATGCCGCCATCCGCAAAACTGTTGATATGCGAGCGCATCGTCGATGCGGGAGACCAAGGTAGCGCCGTCAAACTGATGGACCTCTACATGCTGGTAAAGACCCAAGGCGGTCGCGAACGCACTCGTGACGAGTACTCGCAATTGCTGGCACGCACCGGTTTCACTTTGCAGCGTGTGGTAGCAACGCCATCCCCATGGTGCGTGTTGGAAGCCAACAAGGCACGCTAATTAGGGTTCTGTCGCAAACTTTGATGCTCAGCCGAGAGCTAGTAAGCTGACTGGGAACAATCCACAGGTGCAGCAACCATGATCAAATGAGAGTGAGCCAAACCGTGGGAGGCGAATTGCAGCAGTCAAGTAGCCCGATAGGTCCGTCGCCTACGCGAAGTTATGCGCGCGTTGCGAGATTGCTCGCAAGGCAGTCAATCGGCACGGCGACAGCTCGCCATTGAGGGCGGCTACTCGGACCTGGGCTAGGTAGTGGGCCCCTTCGTCGGTCCAGCGCATTTGCTGCTTCTTCGCCATTCGATGGCTAACGACCATGTTCACCGCCGACTCGGCGATGCTGCTGCTGATCGGCAGGCCTTTTCGGTGACGCGCACCGTAATTCACAAGGGTGCTCGCGTTGTTCTTGATGTAGCCAGACACGCGGCGGAGATTCCACCAGAGCGTCGAGAATTCGTAGCTCTTCCTGGCCATCAGCGAGTCATCAAGCGCCTTGATGCGGGCCACAGACTTCCCGCCCTTGCCGTGCCAGAC
>JBBRGM010000273.1:0-6430 GCA_038240725.1 Burkholderiales bacterium
ACATGTATAGTCCCGCGCAAATCTTCGAGACTGTCTATCTCAGGGACCGATATGAACCAGCGCGAGAGGGTCGCCATGTCATCAAGCCTGTGTCTGCAAGCGCACCGTATCGGCCGACTTCACCGTATCGGCCGACTTCACCGGGGCGACTGCCGGACCAACGCGCGAAATCACTTCTGCGCGTGACCCGAACAGTTCCACTCGTCCGTCGCGCAACAGCAGCATCTTGTCGATCTGACCCAGCATCGAGGGACGGTGAGTGACGATGATCAAGGTCGCGCCGGTCAGCTTGAGCTCTGCCATGGCCGTGAGCAGCGCCATTTCCCCTTCGGCGTCGAGATTCGCGTTCGGCTCATCCAGCACGACCAGGCGCGGGTTGCCGTACAGCGCTCGCGCCAGGCCGATCCGCTGACGCTGGCCACCAGAGAGAATCGACCCCGCCTCGGCGATTTGCGGGTCGTAACCGTGCGGCAGCCGCAGGATCATGTCATGCGCGCCTGCGCGCTGCGCCGCTTCGATCACCGCAGCGTCATTGACTTCACCCATGCGGGCAATGTTTTCGCTGACCGTCGCAGAAAACAATTCGACATCCTGCGGAAGGTAACCGACATACGCTGCCAACGATTCTCGCGGCCATTCGGTGATATCGGCGCCGTCCAGCCGAACGGTGCCCGAGGAGGGCCGCCAGATACCCACCAGCAGACGTGCCAACGTCGACTTGCCGGACGCGCTGGGGCCGATAACGGCAAGCGACTCGCCCCTTTGATGATTGCCGATTCGTGACCTCGAACACCGAATACCAGACGGTCGACGCTCACGGCGCCGATCGGATTCGGGAGCTCCGTGACACGCGATAAAGTCATATCGGCACTCAGCATCCGCACTAGTCGGCGGCCCGCGCCGTGCGCCTCTACCAAGCCTTTCCACGCGGACACGATACCTTCAACGGGTGCGAGCGCACGTCCCAGGAGGATCGTTAGTCGCGATCATCACGCCCGCGGTGGTATGCAGGTTGATGACCAGGTAGGCGCCAGTCGCCATCATCGCAAGCTGAATGGCCTGGCGCGCGAACTTGGTCCACGATACGAATGTGCCGCCGGTGCATCCGACAACGAGCAGCAGTTGGAAGACGCCGCGGTTGTGTGCTGCCCAGACACTGGACAGACCGCGCAGCATGCCGAGCCCACTGATCACTTCGGCGTTCCTCATGCTGAGCTCCGCCACTCTCGCGGCCTTGCGCGACGCGGCTTGCAGTTCCTCCACCGGCTTGCGCGATAGCTTCTCGTTGAGCCGCGCCACCGCAAGGAGAATGATGGTGCCCGCCATCGCGACTGCACCGAGCAGCGGATCGAACAGGAATATGACGAGAATATAGACCGGCAGCCATGGGATATCGAACAGGGCGATCAGTCCGGGCCCGGTGAGGAACGCTCGCAGCGTAGCGAGGTCGCGCATCGCGTGCACGTTTTCCGCGCCCGACGGCCGCGCCGCTTCGTCCAGCATCTTAGCCAGCACGCGAGGGCCGGCGATGCGTTCCAGAACGACGGCGCCGCTGACGATGAGCCGCGACCGCCTGACATCCAGCAATGCCATCGCATACAGGCAGCCGATGGCCATTACCGTGAGCATCAGCAGCGTCTCATTCGAACGGCTGGTGAGGACACGATCGAAGACTTGCAGGAAAAAAATCGACGGTACGATCAGCAGCAGATTGCTGACGAGGCTGTATCCGCACGCGTATACGAAGAACGGTCTGACGCGCCTGACAATGTCTCGCACTGTCGACACGAAGGATCCGGGATCCATGTCTACGTTCTCGTCCGACGTTGCCGCGCAATCGGCAGATGCGCCAAAGCCGGACGTGCGTCTGCGGCTGTATTATCTTGCGACCGCACTTCTCCCGGAGCTTTGTGCAGCAACCCAATCGCTTGTTTGCTCGCGCACACGGGATGGCCTGTCCTCGCTTGCTGAAACTTCTATTTGCAGGAAGCTTCACCGAGTACAAATCCAACCTTCCGGCGCATTACAACACATCAGCACTTACGGATCGCTTACCGATAGCATATGGCAACGGTCCGTGCATGTTGCTTCCAGGCTACAAAGACGAATCGGCGTTGTCAGCGCTATGCAACGTCAGCGCGGCGTCATCGAAAGATCACGCAACTGACTGGCCGACGATCGAGCGGATGAGGTGATCAAGGGAGCGATCGAAATCGAATTGCAGACATTCCAAGTTGCCAACTTTCGCTACGTCGACGCAAGCGGCGACACGGTCTGTTTCATACACTGTTTTCAGATCGCTTCGCGAAAGATTTCGACGGTACATCGAACACCCGTCCGGAATCTGCGCTAACCGGTTTAGCACCGCCCCGCCTGCTCTATGCGACGACTGACTGCTACTGTTCGCGGTCCGTTCGATGCTCGCTGCGCGCAGCAGCACACATACGTGATCGAACGAGGCGGTGGGGTGGCCTGCTGCTCCACGCGCCGTATCGGTCAGGCTGGGCCACCGCTTTACGGCCCGCGTGCAATAGCCTCATACTGCGCGCCCGCATGTCCACCTTCCTTCACCATCTATCGCTCGCCGCGCCGCATTTCATCCTGGTGCTCATCGGTTATCTGCTGGCGGCATCAGGCAAGTGGCCGCGAACCGTCAGCGACGCGCTGACGACCTTCGTGTTTTCCGTCGCGGTGCCTGCACTTCTATTCGGGCTGATGGACGATCCGTCGCGCCTGCCGCCGTTCGACGGGCGCTTGCTGCTCGCGTTTTTCGGCGGATGTCTGATCACATTCATCATCGGTCGTCTGGTCGCAGCGTGGCTGTTTCGACTCGACGGCGTGTCGCAATCGGTGTTCGCCTTGGGCGGCGTGTTCTCCAACAATGTACTGCTCGGCATCCCGCTTGCGAAAGCGACGCTCGGCGACGCGGCTATGCCGTCGATCGGTCTCGTACTCGTGTTCAACTCGCTCATCTTGTGGACGCTGGCGACCGTATCGGTGGAGTGGGCGCGGCACGGCGAATTTTCGATCACGGGGTTCTTGCGAACGGCGGTGAAGGTGGTCACCACGCCGGTGGTAGCGGCCGTTCTACTTGGGGCAGCATTCGGTGCGACGGGGTTGCACATGCCGGCGATGATCGGCGAACCGTTGCATCTGATCGCACAAGCCGCGGTGCCGCTCGCACTCATCGTCGTCGGAATGGGTTTGGCCGAATACGGCGTGCGCTCCGGGTGGCAAGCCGGCTTGGGCATCACCGTTCTGAAACTGCTGGTGCAACCTCTAGTGGTGCTCGGACTTGCTGTCCTGCTTGGGCTGCCGCCGATAGAAAAGCAAGCCGTGGTTTTGCTTGCGTCGCTCGCGGTCGGCGTCAACGTCTACCTGATGTCGCGCCAGTTCAACGCCCTGCAATCCTCGGTCGCATCGAGCATGGTCTTGTCGACGATCTCGTCCGCTGTAACGGTGCCGCTGGCATTGTCGCTGGCTGCTTAGCGCAAGCACTGCGACTGCAATTCGGAGCACCAGGCCGAGAATGCATACCCATACGATGGCAAATGCTGAAAACGTCGGGTCGCCGATCGCTATGCGAACGGTTTCTCAAATCGTTCGTCCGCGCGTGCGTGCTCGAGTTGCCCGCACCGCTGTATCCTGAGACTTAGCCAGCAGACCAGTTCGATCGACGCCGCACTACCTTTTCTTCAGCCAGTCGACCAGCGCCTTGCCCAGAATCCCCTGAGATTTTCCGCTGACGAATACGCCGATATGACCACCGGGTAACGGCAACGCGGTGTAATCGCGTGTGCCGACCTTCGCTTCCAGTGCTTGCGCGCTTTTCGGCGGAACGATGTGATCGTCTTGCGCGAAAACGTTGAGCACGGGGGCGCGTATTTTGTTCAAGTCGACGCGACGCCCGCTCAATTCGAATTCGCCTTTGACCAGCCGGTTCTCCTGATACAGATCCTTCAGCCACTGGCGCGCCGCTTCGCCTGCATGATGCGGCCGATCGGCCAGCCACTTTTCCATGCGCAGAAAGTTCATCAGCTTGCTCTCGTCGTCCATGACGTCGTACAGCCCGAGGTTGTACTTGGTGAGATTGTTCACCGGCGCCATCATGGAAAACAGAAAGCTCATCAAGTCGCCGGGTAGATTACCGTTGGCGTCGATCAGCAGGTCGACGTCTTCTGAGGTCATGCTCTGCGTCCATGTGTTGAGCAAACCGTGATGCAACGGCGCACCTTCGGTGTCGGGATGAAAATCGACCGGCGTGATGGTGAGAATCAAATTCCTGACACGCTCCGGGCGAATCGCGGAATAGCACACGCAGAACGTGCCGCCCTCGCAAATGCCGAGCAGCGTAATAGCATCGACGCCGTTTTCCTTGCAGATGAATTCGACGCACTCGTTGAGATAGCCCTCGATGTAGTCCTCGAGTTTTAGCCAGCGATCGCCGCGCGTCGGCGTACCCCAATCGACGACGTAGATGTCGATGCCCTGCTTGAGCAGATTGCGCATCAGCGAGCGGTCTTCCTGCAGGTCGATAAAAGTGTAGCGACCGACCAGACCAAACACCACCAACATCGGCACCTCCACGGTGCGTTTGGCGAGCGGCTCGTAGTGGTAGAGCACCATCTTGTCTTGCCGAAAGACTTCGCGCTTCGGTGTCGTGGCGATCTCGACGTCGCTGCCTTTGATCTTGTCGAGGAGATCCTTGCCTCGGAGCATTTTTCGATTGAAGTCGGTGTATTCCGCGAGCGCCTGCTGCGAATCGATCTGAATGCGGCTGTTCATGGTTTTACTCCCCGCCTTGACGTGTCGGTCTTCGGGGCGCCGCTGCCGGAAGCTTTGCGTTTGCTAACTGGACGCGGCGTCAGCGCCTGCTTTTGGTCTTTGCCATCGCCTCGTCTAAGCGCGCGCAACTCGCGCTTGAGCTCCTGCACGGTACGCTGCATCTCGTCCATTTCAGTACGTGTCGGAATGTGGTTTGCCTCGCAGAACGATTCCACCAGCTCGCGCTCCTGCAGCCGATACTCCGCGGCAGTTCGCGTCATGCGCCGCTGCGCTTCGAGAAATTCGGGCAGATGATGCATCTCCAGCAGTGCCTCATTGACGGTGCTCAGCCAGAGATCGAGAACAGCGCGCGCACTCTTCAGCGGCGGCGCGGTTTTATCGTTGATGCTCTTGCCGAACCGCTCGAACGCCCGATTCCAGGCGGTCTGCACGACCTGTCGATAACTTTCGATCTCGGCCGCACGTTGCAGCCAGAGCTTCTGAGCGTTGACGATTTTCCGGTCGAGATCGGAAATCGTTGCGTACGTCGGCCCTTCGGTGAGCTTTTCGAGCGAGAAATCGACGCCTCCACTCATCGCACTGCTCCATTCGACCGGGTCGAACAGTTTGGTCAGACCGGCGATATCGATGGAAGGCTGCGCACCGGGAGCTGAAGCTGACGGCACCAACGCAGCCCAACCCTCCATGGACCGTTTGATAAGATCGTTGATCTGGCGCATTCCGTCTTGCGCGGTTTCGGCTGCGCTGCTGCCGACAAGAGGCGCGATCCCTTTCCCCTCGATCCAGGACTGCAACATGTTCTTCTGTTTTTCGAACCAGAACGCGGCCCAGTCTTTCTGCTCAACCCCACTCATGCGCGCTCCCATCGGCAGACCATGTTGACCGCTCGCCGCAACTTATTTCCCTGCCATGCCCGTCGGTACGTTAGCACAGCGGTTCATTTGACGGCGTGCGGCATCCGAAGGGGCGCAGCGGACGACGTTCGAGGACGGTCTTCCGTGCTGTTCCTCGGTGCATTTCTTTGCGCGCTCGCGATGACGTTCCGTTGCAGCGCTGCCTGATCGATCGATAGGCATGGCGATCTGTGGGCTCGATGGATCCGCGCCCCATTGAGCAATGACGCACACCTCCGGGCGCCGCGAACGGCGCTGTAAGCGAAACATTCGCTAAATCGCGAACTCGTGGTCTCGAATCTGCTCAAATCCCTATTGCTGCTTTGCAGCAAGTGAATTTTAGCCTATAGGAATCGTTAATTTGACCGTTCTATGGTGCAACGCATATAGGAACTCGCCAATGTTGAGCCAGCGCGTACTGAGACAGCCAATCGTCCGAGCTTTGTCGGAGCCTGAGGACTTGACGCCTCGTTTCGTCGAAGGCGCGGCCGGCAAGATCGCGTATTACACTGCGCGCAGTCCGCATGCGAGAGCGGTGGGAACCGTCTTGTTGATCCACGGTGCGGGGATGAGTGCACGCTCGTGGGGCGACACGATCGAATCGTTGAGTCGCAATGTGGATGTCCTGGCGATCGATCTATCGGGTCATGGTGCGTCCGATCCAATCGATGAGGTAACGGTCGAACGCTACGTCGATGCCGCGATTACGCTGCTGACGACCTTCGGCATCGGACCGGTGTTTGTCGCAGGTC
>JBBRGM010000274.1:0-6386 GCA_038240725.1 Burkholderiales bacterium
CCCGGTCCCTCTATAGAGACGACAGATTATTGGGTTGTGTCAGGTGCGGCGTCTGCATCGTTGCGCTCCTCGCCAAGGTACCTACCTTGGCTTCGTCGCGATGCCTCGCATCCATCCGCACCTGACGCAACGCGCGTCGCATGACTTGTTCAGAGCTTCCCTAGTACAAAGACAAAGCGTAGGTGTGCTGGTGGCAGCCCGGCGCTTTCGGAGCAGCGTGAGCCCGAACTCGAGGTGGAGAACATCAAGCGAATGCTACGTCCGCCGAGCTCATCTTGAGGGTACGCGATTGACCCTGCGTCGTTCGGGTAGTTGTAGCGCCGCTCGATCACCAGGACGTGGCGACATCTTGCGAGCGAAGCGGACTATTCAGCCGCCGGTACGGAATTCGATTTCAACTCACAGCAGCTGCACAGGATTGTCCCATCAGGGTGCAGGCCGTCGCTCGTCGACTCGGCGTCCTCCCCGAGCTGCGTTAGGAGCGGTTGTATGCGATTTTCTATATCTCCGCTCCTCTGTTTGATCTGGTCAATCGCGCGCTGGTGCGCGGCTACGTGCTGCTCATTGCGGACTAAGTGCGAGCGGAAAGCCGCTAAGCATCGAGCAGCTTCTTCCTTCGTTTTATTCATTTCGTTGTTTTCAGTGTGAGGCAACTTCACGTACCAACAGAGCGCTACCTTTCGTTCTTGCCTGATCGTAGCCGAACTGTTTTTCGGCATTCGTCCGCGGAACGGTACGCATCTCCAGCGTCTATCAAACGTCCGAGTTGCGATCTGAAGTCGGCGGCGGTGCTGTTTCGTGCCGATGGCAACAGAAACGTCCGCAACCGCACGGTACCGGGGCTCGATAGCGAAGAAGCGGTGCTACGACTCTTGATAATCGCCGCCAATGCCCTGATTCGCGAACCTCGATCTAGCCCTGCCGGTAAGCTGCAGCTCGCCCTTTTACTTCTGCGGTCCAACTCGTGCACAGCCCACTATCCGCGCAATCGAGACGTGCGCGGAGCTCATCCACCAGCCGAATACGCTCCGCAGGTGAAAGCTTGAGCACGTCATTTCCGATCTTGTCCAAATCAACCATAGCGCCACTCCCTGTCAAAATGTAATTGCAGAAAATGCATTAATCGTTGTTACCGCTCGGCCACGCTTCGCGGTAACAGCGGTTCGACTTGCAATTTCTCGTGTAACGCTTCCAACTTGGGAATATGAATTCCACGCCGGATAAAGGTTGGTACGTCGTAGTCGGTCGTGCCCGCGGGCCACGCGACATGTGTATGCGTTTGCTTGGGGCTACGCATCGGCCCCGGAAGTCTGTTCGTCCAAGTCATTTGTCCCACCGCTTCTTCTGTATCGTGAGCAGGCAGTATGGGTGGCCCGCAAGCTCACAATGTGAGCTAGGCGGCAGTACTTGCCGGGACACGCGACACTGCCCCCAATCCGCCTTCGCAGTTTTACCTCTATGCAGCCCGTCTACCACACTGGAGAAGCGCAATCTTTGCCGCAACGGCCGCGCGGACTGTAGCGAAATCGCTGATCATTTTGCCGCACTAACCAGATTGGCTGCGATCGAAAACGCGAGTCCACTCCGAGTTACATATCGGGATAGAGCCGACGTTACCTTGCTGACCAGGGCCTCGCGTTTCACTGCAGAACCTTGTGTCAGGAAGGCGGCTACGCGCGAACCGCTCAGGAATAAGCGCAGTAGCTGCTGGACTGACTGGAAACGCACCATTCCGGTGTGTTCCTGCGTCGCTACGACGCGAAAGTTCGCTGCACGGACGAGCCTATCCAGCTCGGTATCGCTGAGCGCGAACTGTAACCGCACCGTCGCCGCCGCAGACACGCCGAGGTGGTCTTCCAGCACGTCGGCGAAAATGCGGAAACCAGGGCTAAGATCGATCGATCGCCAGGTCATTAGGCCGATCCGACCGCCCGGCGTGAGAACGCGATGCAATTCTCGCAGCGCGGCTGGTTTATCGGCGAAGTACTGCAGGCCCGCCTGGCAGTACGCAACATCTATTGAATTGCTATCGAGCGGCAGAGCGGAGGCGTCGGCCTCTCGCCACTCAATCGACGCCGCCGATAGATCGAAATTATGGTCTGCGTTTTCACGTGCGATCGCGAGCATTCCAGGATGTACATCGACGCCGATCACTGAGCCGGTGATGCCCGTGCGTTTAGCCGCAACGCGCGCAACTGCGCCAGTACCGCACGCCAAATCCAGCACCTTTTGCCCGCAGAGCGGTTTGGCCAAATCGACGACTAGCGGAGCCCACGCACCATACATCGTCGCTAACAGTTCGCGCTCACAGCTTTCCGCGGGACTCTGAGTGACGACTTGTGCTGGTACGACGTAATTGCTCGGGCTGGTTTTTTTAGCGCTGCTCGCCGCGAACTGCGCTTGCCGGCACAAGTTTTCTAACGGAACCGCAGACGCGTTTTTCAACATGCCCGGGTTACCAAGCGGCGCTTGAACGACATTCATTGTGGCGTTATCAGTCATGTTGATAGGGGGTGGGTAAAGGATGAGAGAGATGCGCGGCGAGGCTAGTACAACAGCGTCGCTGCGCCGCAGTTTTCCGAACCGGGAGTCTGTATCCAAGCAGCAGTTGGCGAATCTGCGTCGGTGCAGCCATTCAGCATTCCGGCAATCTGTAGACCAGCGCCGTCGCCTGCATATCGCGAGAACTGGAATCGGCCGGAGCCGGGTCTACCATCGTCTATCTTGCGGTCTACCTCTGCTAGGACGGCCGCGGGAATATTGTTTCCGGTCTTGATATTGTGGCGAATAATCGTATTCGCGCTGAAGCCCCAATTGTTGTCTGCGGCGATTTCCAGATAGCCGCCGAAAACATTCGTGGGCGTATTGTTTGCAGCCGGCAATGTCGTATTCACGTCGACCATCCGATAGTCGCCCCGCAGAAAGCCAGCCGCGGCGAGGTGGTTCCATGCAAGGATCTCCTCGTGTATCGCGGTCTCGCTACCTGCTTCGATGCGGCCATTGCCATCTCCGTTGAGGCACGGCGAACTTCCGCAAGACAGGTTGGTGTTTGCAGCCGAATAGTCGCCAGGGAGTTTGCCGAAGCGATCTTGAAAGGCAATGAATGCGCTTTCAGCAGCCGCCTGTTGCGCGACGATGTCCTTAACTCGAGCGTTGTTCAACAGTGCTTGCCCATGAACGAGCACTTGCACCATCAGCCCCGTGATGACGAGGACTATTGCCGTCTCGATGAGCGTAAATCCATGGGCCGAATAACGCGGGCTTGTTTTCATGTTGCACCGGAAATAATGCGTTTGATTCATATCCAATCAAGAATCGCCACGTTCTGCGCAGGCTGAGGTTCAAGCTAGCGGGGAACAGATTGTTCCCACAGGTCTGCGTTCTGCGGAAATACATGCGTCAGGTAGAAGGATCTGAGCGATGCAATTTCCTTGATCACTACCGCGGGAAAACCAGATCGTGTTCCGCGATCGTCGAACAGGAGCTTGTCGAAGCAACGATCCGCCTCGAGCGGGCGTTTCCACGTCTCCGCGATACGATTGAAGACGTGCGGAAACTGCATGGCGACTTCGTGTACCTCGACCTTAGTCTCCAGCTTCAATAAGAGTCGAATCGACTCGCCGCTTAGATCCTCGCTTGCAATCGTACGAATGAAGTCGACGGACGCAGCTGCGGCTTCGGTCTGTTCCCGTTTGCGATCGTTCTGTTTGCCTAAATTCATTTTCCCACTCCTTAGAGAAGCTCGATGGCGTGCACGTTATCGCGGAGTGTCGGATTCGACTATCAACGTCACGCCTTCGTAATCCACTGTGATTGCTTCTAGGAAACGCACCGTACTCTTGAGGACGCGCTCCTCACAAAGGCGAGAACTCGCTTGCACGAAGACGAGAAGATTGCGGCAGGTAGATTGGTAGGAATGCTCCGAACTGTGCGACAAGGGCCGACGCGCCGTAAGAATCTCCACGCATTTATGAACCGCGTGTCAGGTCGCGGCCTGGGCCAGGCGATCGGATTGCGTCGCTGCGTTATTCGAAACGATTGGTTCGCCTCGTGACTAAATACGAATTGATTGCTGGCGTGCTTTGCGGCACGCCAGCGTTGATCCGGTCGCGTTCCAAATACGCCGAACCACTACGTTGATGCCGTACCAGCGGCCCGGCGAATCAATCAGCGATTAGACGGCGCCTGCGGGGAGCGGCCGACGGCAGATGCTGGCTATCCGATGCGGCCGGCCGTTTGGCCGTCGACCCCAGAGTTCTCGCCAGTCGGCAGGCGCGGGAGGTGGTGTCGCACGGCCGCGGAACAGAATCGAAGGGTGGTCAAACATTTGCCAAGTTAGGGAGTTCGATCCAGCGCGAATTAGGATTGGCCTCGAGGCGCAGTAGACGCATGTCGCGCTCTACGTTGAGTCGCCGCTTGGGACGAGACTATGAAACTGTTGTTTGAAACGGACGCCTTTGCCGAGCTGCTGTCCGCGTTCATTCAAAAAGGCGGCTGGCTAAGCGCCTCCCTCGGTGGTGCGGCGTTACTCTATTTCTTCCAGGACAAGCTGGTATTCAACCCCGTGCGGGGTTCGACTGCGGTCTATGGATGCCCTGCGAATCATCGCATCCGTGCGGTCGTCCTGGAGATGCGCGACGGCGCACGATTGCGTGGCTGGTGGATGCGCGCCAATCGGGAAACGCCGACCAATTGTCCGGCAATCATCTATTTCGGTGGCCGCAGCGAAGAGGTCTCGTGGGTGTCCAAGCAGCTCGGCAGTTTCAGCGGGCACCACTCGTTGTTCGTCAACTATCGTGGTTACGGTGATTCGGAAGGTAAGCCCTCAGAGCGCGATCTGCTGTCGGATGCGCTGGAGCTCTACGATTGGATGGCGGATCAGCCCGGCGTCGATCCAAAAAAGATTGTCGTCATCGGAAGAAGTCTCGGCGCCGGCGTAGCGGCCTATGTCGCCGCACATCGCCCGGCGGCAGCGGCTGTGCTGATTACACCCTACGACAGCTTCGTGGAGATCGCACGCCGACGTTTTCCCCATTGCGGCACGCAGCTTTTCTTGAAGCATCGGTTCGAGGCGATGCAGTTTGCCCTCGAGGCATCCACACCTGCGCTAATGTTGCTGGCCGACACCGACGACATCGTCCCGAAGGAACATGCCGCCAGGCTGATCGACGCGTGGGTCGGCCCCAAGAAAGTCGTGACGATCGACCAGACGACGCATCTGGATATCCAGTCGCATCCGGAAACGTGGAACGCGATTCGAGAGTTCGTGCACAACGCAGTAGTGCGCGGCGAGAGGCGGCGGACAGGAAGGCCGACCCACCTGGGAACGGAGACGGCAGCACAGAGTTTGTAGCGCGGTCAGACTCGGGATTGCGCGTAACCGCGCGGAGTCTAAGCGCAACGACCACGTCGTCACACTATCTTCGTCGCGGTCGCCAGACCGTAGCGCCCGGCGCTGAACGGATGGGCGCCGTCCTTTCCCTCTTCGCACAAGCTCGGTACGGCGCCAACAGCACACGCCAGCCGGCTCCTGCATTTGGTGCCGAACCTCTGATCATGTAGTCGCCGCCGTTCGGGTTGAGCGATGCGCCGATGAAGTAAGACCCTTCATCCGACGCCAGCAACACAGCGGCCGGCGCGATCTCATCGACTCTGCCGGCGCGGCCGATCGGCAGCTCCGCAAGTTTGCGCTTGCGCCAGTCCTCAGGAATATTGCGGAACAGTTCCGTGTCGACCGGGCCGGGACAAAGTGCATTCACCGTCACACCCTCGCGCGCGACTTCGTAGGCAAGTGAGCGCGTAAAGCCGATTACGCCGGCTTTGGCCGCGGCGTAGTGCGCCATTTCCGCGGCGCCCTTGTGCGCGAGCTGGGAGCTGGTGCTGATGATGCGTCCCCATTTACGCTCGAGCATTCCAGGCAAGACTTCGCGTGAGCACAAAAAGATGCTGCGAAGATTCACTGCCATCATCTCGTCCCACATCGCGGTGGGCATTTCGACGACGGTCGACGTCGTGTCGATGCCCGCGTTGTTGACCAGGATGTCGATGCGGCCGAATGCTTTCTGCACTTCGGCGATCGCACGCTTGACCTGCGCTTCGCTGCTCACATCGGCCGCGACAGCGATGCTGTTGACGCCCACTGCGCGCGCCTCTTTTGCGGTGGCCTCCGCGTTTTCCTGCTTTAGATCGAGAATGGCGACATCGGCGCCTTCCTTCGCGTATGCAATCGCGATCGCGTGGCCGATGCCGCGCGCCGCACCCGTCACCAGCGCTTTCTTGCCGATCAGTCTGTTCATAGTTGTCCGCTCTGCGTTTCATGCTGCTGTTGGGACTGAGTCGGCAGCGGTTTGCCGACCGACTCTCCGGGATGACGCCAAGAATAAGCT
>JBBRGM010000275.1:0-6354 GCA_038240725.1 Burkholderiales bacterium
TGTCGAAACCCATGATCACCACGGCGCGCGACACCGTCGAGATGCTGCCGCCGTATTGACTGTAAGACGCCGAATTGACCAGCTTGAGCAATTTATTGGTGAGCGCAAAATCTTTGAGAATGGCGTTCGACAGATGCGTGATGCGCTCGGTATCCGAGGTGGCGGACTTGTTCACCGCGCTCATCGTCGACGACAGCGCGGGAAAGTCACTCTTGTAGCGCATCCGCCGCAGCAGGAACTCGAGCGTCCCCTGGGTGGCTTTCGTGCCTCCGGTGCCGCCGACAGCCTCGATAGGCTCGGGGCTCAAGTAGCGCAGCAGCGCATCTTCCATTGCCGCTGCGGTTTCGAAGCGGCCCTGCGGATCTTTCGCCAGCGCCTTGAGGATGAGGTCGTCGAGGCGCTCGTCGATCTCCGGGTTGCGTTTCGACGGCGCCACGAATGCTTCATTGGCGATCTTGTACATGACCTCGTAGGGATCTCGGCCCTCGACCGCCGGCTTGCCGGTCAGCATCTCATACAAGAGCATACCCACCGCAAATACGTCGGAGCGTTCCGTGAAGGGGTTGCCCGCGACGTACTCGGGCGCCATGTATGACGGCGTGCCGACGAACGGGGCATCCGGCGACGGTTTCGCGCGCAGCAGTTGCGCGATGCCGAAATCCATCACGCGTGCAGTTTCTCCGCCGGCGATCATCACGTTGGCCGGCTTGATATCGCGGTGAACAACGCCTTTGCCGTGCGCAAAACCGATTGCCTTCAGCACCTGGATTGCGATGTCGGCTGCTTGCAAGGTCGGCAGCTTCTGCGCCGCCCGAATGACCGCCGACAACGTCTGGCCTTCCACGTATTCGAACACCAGCGAGGGCGTCTCCCCGTCGATCCAGGCGTCGTAGAGCGTAACGATGTTCGGATGCGACAGCTGACCGACGATCAGCGCTTCATCGATCAGCGCCTTGGCGCGATCGCCGCGTTCGCTCGGTGGCACCGCTTCCATGCTCATGGTTTTGATGGCCACCTGTCGTTTGAGCTGAGTGTCCTCCGCCAAATAGACCTCGCCCTGGCCGCCTTTGCCGAGCGTTCTGAGCGTCTGGAAGCGTGCACTGCGGGTGAGAGCGGGTTTCGCGAGCATGCAGCTATATCGACGGCACTGGCGGCGTCTTGATGGCGTGGCCCAAGGTGCGCAGCGTTGCCATGGTCATTTGCAGGAATTCTTGGCAGGGCGGGAACGATTCGAATGCCCTAGCTCACCTGCTGAGCCGGCGAGAGGCGAACATCGGATCTGGACCCTCGCCGCGCATCGGCGGAGGACACGGCCGTCAGGCGATCTTTATGGGACAATGCGATGATTATTGAAAAGGAAATAGCCAACATCATGGATGACAATAAGCGCAAGGCGCTGCAAGCTGCCTTGTCACAGATCGAGAAGCAATTCGGCAAGGGCTCCATCATGCGGCTGGGCGAGAGCGACATCTCGCGCGACATCGACGTGGTGTCGACCGGATCGCTCGGTCTCGATATTGCGCTTGGCGTCGGCGGCCTGCCTCGTGGCCGCGTAGTCGAGATCTACGGGCCGGAATCTTCCGGCAAGACCACGCTGACCTTGTCGGTCATCGCGCAGATGCAGAAGAAGGGCGGCACTGCCGCTTTCATCGATGCGGAACACGCGCTCGATCCGCAATACGCCCGCAAGCTCGGGGTTAGCGTCGACGAGCTGCTGATCGCGCAACCCGACAACGGCGAGCAGGCGCTCGAGATCGCCGACATGCTGGTGCGCTCGGGCTCGGTCGACGTTGTCGTGATCGATTCGGTTGCCGCGCTGACGCCGAAAGCTGAAATCGAAGGCGAGATGGGCGAGCCGCAGATGGGTCTGCAGGCGCGGCTGATGTCGCAGGCGCTGCGCAAGCTCACCGCCAACATCAAGCGTTCCAACACGCTGGTGGTGTTCATCAACCAGATCCGCATGAAAATCGGCGTCATGTTCGGCAATCCGGAAACGACTACCGGCGGCAACGCGCTAAAGTTCTATGCATCGGTGCGCCTCGATATTCGCCGCATCGGCTCGATCAAGAAGGGCGACGAGGTCATCGGCAGCGAAACCCGCGTCAAAGTGGTCAAGAACAAGGTGGCGCCGCCGTTTCGCGTTGCCGACTTCGACATCTTGTACGGCGAAGGCATTTCCCGCCATGGTGAGATCATCGATCTCGGCGTGCTGCACAAGGTCATCGAGAAGTCCGGCGCGTGGTACAGCTACGGCGCCGATCGCATCGGACAAGGCAAGGACAACGCGCGGGAATTCCTGCGTGAGCACGTCGCGATGGCAGAAGAGATCGAAGCCAAGGTACGCGCCAACGCAGGCGTAACCGAAGGCGCGCCGGCGCTGGCCGTGGAGGAGGAATAACGCTCTGCAGGCCGACGATGCATCAGCAACAGGCGTCGATGGCAAATCGACGCCTGCGCCCACGAAAAAGCCGCTGTCTTTGCGCGGCCGGGCCTTGCGGCTGCTAGCGCGCCGCGAATATTCGCGGCGCGAGCTCGAGCGCAAGCTGCAGCCGCACACCGACGATGCGAATTTACTGACCGCGCTGCTGGACGGATTCCAGGCGCAGGGCTGGTTATCCGAACAGCGCGTGGCGGAAATGCTGGTACGCCACGCCGCCGGACGCTACGGCGCACGGCGTGTCCTGGCGCGGTTGCGCGACAAAGGTATCGACCCCGAAATCATGACGCAGGCGCGCGCTCAGCTACGCGAGGTCGAGCTGACCAGCGCGCGCGATGCCTGGAGCAGGCGCTTCGGAAAACCGCCGGCAGATCGCGCAGAGCGGGCGCGCCAGGCGCGGTTTCTCGCGGGGCGCGGATTCAGCTTCGACGTGATCGCACGTTTGCTGCGCGGCACGATCGACGACTGACAAACAATCGAGCGACAGACATACGGCGCCGGATAATCCAGCGCCCAGGCACACACCGAGCAGCGCGCCAGGCTTTCAGATTTTCCGGGCTTTCAGATTTTCCGAAGCATCCGAGGTTGATTGAATGAAAAGCAGTGAGATCCGCTCGCGATTTTTGCAGTATTTCGAACGGCACGGACATGCGATCGTGCCATCGAGCCCGCTCGTACCCGGCAACGATCCAACCTTGCTGTTCACCAATGCCGGCATGGTTCAATTCAAAGACGTCTTCCTCGGCGTCGAAAAACGTCCGTACCTGCGGGCCACGACTTCGCAGCGCTGCGTGCGCGCCGGCGGCAAGCACAACGACCTTGAGAACGTCGGCTACACCGCGCGCCACCACACGTTCTTCGAGATGCTGGGCAATTTCAGCTTCGGCGATTACTTCAAACGCGATGCGATTCACTTCGCCTGGGAGCTGCTGACCGAAGAATACGGGCTCACGCCCGAGCGCATGTGGGTCACCGTCTATCACACCGACGACGAGGCCTACGACGTCTGGACCAACGACATCAAGGTGCCGCGCGATCGCGTCTCGCGCATCGGCGACAAACCCGGCGGCCCGAAATACCAGAGCGATAACTTCTGGCAGATGGGCGAGACCGGTCCCTGCGGACCGTGTACCGAAATCTTCTGGGATCACGGCGCCGGCATTCCGGGCGGGCCGCCCGGATCGCCCGACGCAGATGGCGATCGCTATATCGAGATCTGGAATCTCGTGTTCATGCAGTTCAACCGCGATGACGCGGGTGTCATGCATCCACTGCCGAAGCCCTCGGTGGACACCGGCATGGGCCTGGAACGCATTGCCGCGGTCCTGCAGGGCGTGCACAGTAACTACGACATCGATCTGTTTCAGGATCTGATCCGCGCTGCCGCTCGCGCAACCGGCGCCGAAGATCTGCAGGCGAATTCGCTGAAGGTCATCGCCGATCACATTCGCGCCTGCAGCTTTCTGATCGCGGACAACGTCATTCCCGGCAACGAAGGCCGCGGCTATGTTCTGCGCCGCATCGTGCGGCGCGCGATTCGTCACGGCTACAAGCTCGGCCAGAAGCAGCCGTTCTTCTACACGCTGGTAGAAGATCTATCGCGCGTGATGGGCGAGGCGTATCCGGAGCTGCCGGCCAATAAGGCGCGCATCGCCGCGGTGTTGAAACAGGAAGAAGAGCGCTTCGCCGAAACGCTCGAGCACGGCATGGAACTGCTGGAAGGCGCGTTGCGCCGCGAAGATCGCATGCTCGACGGCGAAACGGTCTTTAAGTTGTACGACACGTTCGGTTTCCCGGTCGACTTGACGGCGGACATCGCGCGTGAGCGCAACATCCAGGTCGATTTCGCCGGCTTCGAGGCCGAGATGCAGCAGCAGCGGGAACGTGCTCGCGCGGCGTCGAAATTCCATATCCAGGCGGGCGTCGGTTACAACGGCAAGCCGACCGAATTCGTCGGCTACGAAGCATTGAAGGCCGAAGCGCGCGTGCTTGCGCTGTACAAAGACAGCGCGGCTGTGGAGCAGATTCAAGGCAGCGACGAGGCAGTTGTCGTGCTCGATCGCACGCCGTTCTACGCAGAGTCCGGCGGTCAGGTCGGCGATGCCGGCCAGCTCACGTCCGGCCAGGCGACGTTCGACGTGCAGGCGACCTTGAAGGTGCAAGCCGAGGTATTCGGACACAAGGGCGTGCTGAAGACCGGCAAGCTCAGCGTCGGCGATACCATCGCCGCGCAGGTCGATCCCGATCTACGAGGTCGCGCCGCTTACAACCATTCGGCGACGCATCTGATGCACGCGGCTTTGCGCAAAGTGCTCGGCCACCACGTCGCTCAGAAAGGCTCGCTGGTCGATCCGTGGAAGACACGCTTCGACTTCTCGCATAACGCGCCGCTTACGCCGGAAGAAATTCGCGAGGTCGAACGTCTGGTCAACGATCAGATCCGGCACAACTGGTCGGTCGAGCCGCGGCTGATGAAGTACGATGAAGCGATCAAGGCCGGCGCGATGGCGCTGTTCGGCGAAAAGTACGGCGATGAAGTGCGCGTGATCGGCATGGGCGAATTCTCCACAGAATTGTGCGGCGGCACGCACGTGCGCAGAACCGGCGACATCGGCTTCTTCAAAATCGTCTCGCAGTCCGGCGTTGCGGCGGGAATACGGCGCGTCGAAGCGGTGACCGCAGAGGGCGCGCTCGAATGGGTGCAGCAGCAGAACGCGCAAGTCGAAGGCGTTGCGGACATGCTGAAAGTGCAGCCGGCCGAAGTCGGCGCGCGCCTGCATCAGATGATCGAGAATGTGCGCTCGCTGGAGAAAGAGCTCGGCCGAATGAAATCGAAACTCGCGGCCTCGCAAGGCGATGATTTATCCGCCGGCGTGGTTCGTCTGGGCAACGCAAGCGTCCTCGCAGCGGTAATGGACGGCGCCGATGCGAAGAGTCTGCGTGAGACCGTCGATAAGCTCAAAGACAAACTCAAGAGCGCGGCGATCGTCCTCGGATCGGTTGAAGGCGGCAAGGTCACGTTGATCGCCGGTGTCACCAGCGATTTGATGGCGCGGGTGAAGGCGGGCGAGCTGGTGAATTTCGTCGCGCAGCAGGTCGGTGGCAAGGGCGGCGGGCGCGCGGACATGGCGCAAGCAGGCGGCACCGATCCGGCGAAATTGCCCGATGCGTTGAAATCGGTAAGCGCGTGGGTGAGCGAGCGCATCCCCCAATAACAGGCAGGTAATTTCACCGGCAGAACGATCGAGTATGGCCGGTTCAAGATAACAATATCAGGAGACGAAATGCGCAAGATACTGCAGGTATGGCTGGCACTATTCAGTTTGCTTTACGGCTCCGCGCTGTGGGCGCAGGCGCAGGAACAAAACGTGATGCAGCGGATCACCATCAACGCGCCGCCGGAGGCCGTGTGGGCGGTGGCCGGCGACTTCGTCGGGCTCGATCGCTGGTATCCGCTGATCGAATCCAGCACGCTCGTGCTCGGCAAGAATCGTGAGGAGGGTGCGATCCGCAAATTGCGGCGGCTGAATGGCACCTGGGTCGAAGAGAAGCTGATCGCATACGAGCCGTGGAATTATCTGCTGACCTATACGTACGCCGAAGGTATGGCAATGTCGAGCGACTACTTCTCTACATTGCAGGTCAAAGACGCCGGACAGGGCAAGTCGGTGGTCGAGTGGAAGGCGCGCTTCAAGCGCCTCGCGTACTGGACCAACAAGCCACCGCCCGGGCAAGACGACGAAACAGTCACCAAGGCGCTGACCAAAGGCTATCGCATCGGCCTCGAGAATCTCAAGAAAGTAGTGGAAGCCGGTCAGCATTAGCCATCGGTCTGCGCACTTAGCAGAGCTCATCCAAGAGGCCCTTATGGGTACGTTTTCCACGAGAAGCGTTTTGTTGCTGGCGGGAGGTCTGCT
>JBBRGM010000276.1:0-6334 GCA_038240725.1 Burkholderiales bacterium
GGCATGCGCGAAACAACACGCTCAGCATGACGAGGTGAATCGGGACCACGCACTGCGCGAGATCATCGATGATTTGCAACCGCAGGAACATCACTTAAGAACTGGGAAAAACCGTCTTAACAGATGGGACCACCTCTTACATAGTTCTCGGCTGAGAACAACATTTATTTAGCGCAGTAACATACCAAGCGGCAAGCAATGTTTACAGGTTCGCGGAAAACGAGATCGTAAGATCCAACGGGCCCAAGTAACAGCGAATCACGCTCTGTGGAGGCGCAACGGAATTCGGGAACTAGTGGCGGTCAGCCTCCGCGGTCGGGGAGCTGGACAGGTAAGCTCCTTAGGTTCGAAAGCGGAAAGCTGCCCCGGCCGGGCGCTTGATTAAAATCCGCGGCCTGTGCCGGCAGACATAATGATTTCGCCTACACTGTGCCTACATACGTCAGCACCACAAGCCGACGGGTGTATAACACGTTGTATTGCTGGCTCCCCGACCAGGGCTCGAACCTGGGACCTGCGGATTAACAGTCCGTCGCTCTACCAGCTGAGCTATCGGGGAATCTTTGGAAGGCGCGTATCATACCGTTCGCCTTTTGGTGGGTCAACGCGATACGTCGGCGTCTGCTCACCTCACAAATCTTTCAGTCGTTTCTTCTACATCCAATCTCACCGAACCGTGCGCCGTTCCGGCAGAGAATCAACGCGCGGCGCACCTTCTACTTCACGACTTACTTAACGACTTTGGCGATGGCATCGGCAACGTAGTCGATGTTGTTCGAGTTGAGCGCGGCGACGCAGATGCGCCCGGTATCGATTGCGTAGATGGAAAATTCGTCACGCAGCCGCGTCACAGCATCTTTCGACAGTCCGGTATAGGAGAACATTCCGCGCTGTTTCTCGACGAAGCTGAAGTCCATCCCAGGCACGCGCGACTGCACGCTGGCGGTAAGCTTTACGCGCATCGTGCGGATGCGTACGCGCATCTGACCGAGCTCTTGGTCCCACAACGCGCGCAACTCGGCGCTGTTCAACACGGTCGCGACGATCTTGCCGCCGTGCGTCGGTGGATTGGAATAATTGGTCCGCACCAATCGCTTGAGCTGACTCAGCGCTCGCGCGGCTTCATCGCTGCTATCGGCGACGACGCTCAGCGCGCCGATGCGCTCGCCGTACAGCGAGAACGATTTGGAGAAAGAATTGGAGATGAACACCGGCGCGCCGGCCGCGACGAATCTGCGCACGGGGCCGGCGTCGGGCTCTAGACCATCGCCGAAGCCCTGATAGGCGATGTCGAGAAACGGTATCAGCCCGCGGCCGCGAACCGTCTCGATCACTTCGCCCCATTGCGCCTCGCTCAGATCGACGCCGGTCGGGTTGTGGCAACACGCATGCAGAACCACGATCGTGCCTGCAGGCGCGGCTTTGAGCGCGTCTCGCATGCCCGGGAAATCCAAGCCGTGCGTTGCGGCGTCGTAGTACGGATAGTTTTTCACGACGAAGCCCGCGTTCTCGAACAGCGCGCGATGATTTTCCCAGCTTGGTTGACTGATCCAGACCTCGGCATTGGGCGCAATGCGGCGCAGGAAATCGGCGCCGACCTTCAAGCCGCCGGTGCCGCCGAGTGCCTGTATCGTAACTACGCGCTTGTCTTCACGCGCGGGGCTGTCAGTCCCGAGCACGAGCGCCTGCACAGCGCGGTCGTATTCGGGAATGCCGTCGATCGGTAGATAACCCCGCGGCGGTGAGGCATCGGCAAGCTGACGCTCTGCCTGGCGAACGCATTCCAACAGCGGCAGCTTGCCGTTGTCGTCGTAATAGACGCCGACGCCGAGGTTCACTTTTTTCGGATTCGGATCCGCGTTGAAGCCTTCGGTTACCCCGAGGATCGGATCGCGCGGCGCCATTTCGACGCCGGCCAGGATGGATGCGGTCATGTGAGGATGCTGTGGTCAGTAGTAAGGGCAATCGCTGCGACCGCGTGGGGCAGGGCGCAAACGCACGGAGACCGCCATTTTACCCGCAACGCCGCGCCGGGGTCGCAGCGCGAAAGCGCGACCCATCGAGCTATGGGAAAATTGGCCCTCGCCCCCATTTACCCCGTTTCGCGCTCCCCTCGCTCGCCCATGATCGATACGCCTACACCTGTTGCCGCAGTGAAGCACGAAGTGATTTCGTTTCCGGGCAGTCCGTTCCGTCTGCACCAGCCGTTCTTGCCTGCCGGCGATCAGCCCGAAGCGATCGCCAAGCTGACCGAAGGGCTCGAGGATGGTTTGATGTATCAGACCCTGCTCGGCGTCACCGGCTCGGGCAAGACCTACACGATGGCCCACGTGATTGCGCGGCTCGGACGGCCGGCGATCATCATGGCACCGAACAAGACGCTGGCCGCGCAGCTCTACTCGGAGATGCGCGAGTTCTTTCCGGAGAACGCGGTCGAGTATTTCGTTTCGTACTACGACTATTACCAGCCGGAAGCTTACGTTCCTTCGCGCGATCTCTACATCGAGAAGGATTCGAGCATCAACGAGCACATCGAGCAGATGCGCTTGTCCGCCACCAAGAGCCTGCTCGAGCGCACCGACTCGATCATTGTCGCGACGGTGTCGTGCATCTACGGTATCGGCGATCCGGTGGATTATCACGCGATGATTCTGCATCTGCGCGAGACGGAAAAGACGCCGCAGAGAGAAATCATTCGGCGTCTGGCCGAGATGCAGTACGAGCGCAACGAGATCGATTTCCGGCGCGGCACGTTTCGCGTGCGCGGCGATGTGATCGATATCTTTCCGGCGGAAAGCTCGGAGGTCGCGCTGCGCGTGAGCTTGTTCGATGACGAGGTCGAGCAGCTCTCGCTGTTCGATCCTCTTACAGGACAGGTGCTGCAGAAAGTCTCGCGCTACACGGAGTATCCGTCGAGTCATTACGTTACGCCTCGCAATAACACGCTGCGCGCAATCGAGGCGATCAAGGCCGAGCTGCGCACGAGCATCGAAACGTTTCAAGCCGAGGGCAAACTGCTGGAGGCGCAGCGCATCGAGCAGCGCACGCGGTTCGATCTCGAAATGCTGGCCGAGCTGGGATTCTGCAAAGGCATCGAAAATTACTCGCGCCATTTATCGGGACGCCAGCCCGGCGAGCCGCCGCCGACCTTGATCGACTATCTGCCGCGCAATGCGCTGATGATCGTCGACGAGAGTCACGTCACGATTCCGCAGGTAGGCGGCATGTATCGCGGCGATCGCGCCCGCAAAGAAAATCTCGTCGGCTACGGCTTTCGGATGCCGAGCGCAATGGATAACCGGCCGCTCAAGTTCGAGGAGTTCGAGCACATGATGCCGCAGACGATTTTCGTGTCTGCCACACCCGCGGACTACGAAGCGGCGCATCAGGGCCAGGTGGTCGAGCAAGTTGTGCGGCCCACCGGATTGGTCGATCCGGTGGTCATCGTGCGGCCCGCAAGCACGCAAGTAGACGATCTCATGTCCGAGATCAGCTTGCGCGTCGCGCTAAACGAGCGCGTGCTGGTGACGACGTTGACCAAACGCATGTCCGAGGATCTCACCGATTACCTTGCGGAGCACGGCGTCAAGGTGCGCTATCTGCATTCGGACATCGACACGGTCGAGCGCGTCGAAATCATTCGCGATCTGCGGCTGGGATTGTTCGATGTGCTGGTCGGGATCAACTTGCTGCGCGAAGGGCTCGACATTCCCGAGGTTTCGCTCGTCGCGATACTGGACGCCGACAAGGAAGGTTTTCTGCGCTCCGAGCGCTCGCTGATTCAGACGATCGGCCGCGCAGCACGGCACATCAACGGCACCGCGATTCTGTACGCAGACCGCATGACCGACTCGATGAAGCGCGCCATCGGCGAGACCGATCGCCGCAGAACCAAGCAGACGGCGTTCAATCTTGCCCGCGGCATCGTCCCGAAAGGCGTGAGCAAGCGGATCAAAGACATCATCGACGGCGTGTACGACCCGCAAACCGCGCAGGACCTGTTGAAGGCTGCGCAAAGCGAAGCGGTGTATCAGTCGATGGACGAGGCCGGGCTCGCGCGCGAGATCAGGCGTCTCGAAAAAGAAATGCTCGAGCACGCGCGCAATCTGGAATTCGAACAGGCTGCACGCGTGCGCGACCAATTGCGCGAGTTGAAAGAGCGTTTGTTCGGCGTGGCCCCGGATGCGATCCTGCCGCCGCGACCGCCGACAACCACACCGGTGCCGAAGAAGTTACAGGCAAAACCGCAACCGAAATCGGTCAAGCGCGCCGCGGGCGGGCGGTAAACACGCGCGGCCCCCTGCCGACCGAGTCCTGAGTCGTACCGCGGCGTTTATTTTTTCGCGCGGCCGCGCGGAGCGCCTCGAAAGCGCTTCACCATGGCGTGCAACGACATTCGGGTCACGTGAGTGCCGGCGTCGACGGCGGGCACAATCGCGATCTCCTCAGTGCGTTGAGCGCACTCTCCATCTCCAGGCACTTCGGCTCATTGTGCGCATGCTGCTTGTGCGACGGTCCGCGCGATAGCGGAACAGCACATTGAAGCAACCGATCCACGTCATTTGACTTCCTGACAGAAACGTTCCTAGAATCCATTCGACTATACGTTCGCATTTGCGAACACTCGCGATCGCTCGCGGGAATAAAAAGATAACGCCGGAGGAGGCGCCATCAACCGATCTTTCGAATCGGCCGGTCTTTCGAATCGGCCGATCTTTCGAATCGGCCGGTCTTTCGAATCGGCCGGGCTTTCGATCGCGAGGCTCGCGGGCCGTCCATTCCGCATTGCCATTCCAGCCAGCACGCGTGTCGACGCAGCTCACGATGAACTGGATGGTGCACGGCCGCACACTGTGCCGGCCCTCGAAGGCTTCACTTTAGAACGGAGGCAGTTCATGGAAAGCCAATACCAGACGGTGTTCGGTTCTTTGCAGAAATACGAACAGGGCCGCGTCGAGCCGATCAACGACGACGTGAAAAGCTACGCGTTCTCCAACGTGTTTGCGATCTGCAGCAAGTCCAAGCCTTACGAAAGAGTCGTGTTCGCGATCAACCAGATCTATGTGCTGGAAGCGATCCGCGCGGAAGGGGTCTCGCCCTGGTACACCTGTGCGCACGACGAGTTTGCGCTGTGCATGGACAACGAGTTCGAAGTGCATCTGGTGAAATTGGAGCAGCCCGCCATCACGGACGCCGAAAAGACCGGGGCGATCGCCTTGGCAGGCGAACCGAGCGGAAAGAAAATGGGTTGGATGAAACTCAAGCGCGGCCATCAGGCACTGCTGCCGGCAAATTGCGCTTATCAATTCCGCACCGCGCGGCCGGCGGTAGTGGTACTGCAAACCTGCAAAGGCGATCTGTCGGTCGAGCGCTGGGCTGAGATCTGCCAGACCCACTGAATCCATTGTTTGAAGGAGATCGGTCATGAATGCACCGGATCAGGCTTTCACAGTCGACGCGAGCGCGCCTCACGCTATCTTCGGTTACCGAGAATTCCGTCTTGGCGAGTTCGAGTTCCGGCGGGACGAATACTTCGCGCACATCCGCTGGCCCAAAGGCAGCCACAGCATGGACATCAACAACTTCCTGCGCGCGCTGATGCGCGACGTCGCCTGGGGGTTTTTCTACGGCTGGGTCAACTTCGATGATGTATTCGGCACCTGTAATCACTACGGCACGGTGGACGTGTTCGCCGGCAGCTATAACGGCAACTACAAAAAAGCCAAGGTCGATCATGTGGAGAATCACCCGACCGATTTGGTCCGGGTCACCTTCGTCGAGATGCTCGAGGACTGGGTGAACGAGGGCTTCGATCCGTTCGCGGCGCCGCAGGAAACCGGCACCGCGTATGGACGCAAGCGCGGCAATAATCTGAAAGCGACGCGGCGCGCGCGTCAGCTGGCCAAGCGTTGTGTCGGGATGAAAGACGATGCCTCGCTGCGCGCCGACATCAACGGCTACCCGGTCAACCGCGCGTTCGCGGACGTCGCGCAAGATCAGCCGGAGATTCACGCTGAGCCTGGTTTCGAAAACGAGGTGCACGCATTCAACTTGTTCGCGTATCTCTCGCGATCCGATGTGACATGGAATCCGTCGTTCACCTCGGTGGTGAAGTTCAGTTTCATGTGTCCGACCACCGAGGAGCACATTCTCCCGATCGTGCACGGTAACGATCGCGTCGAATGGTTCTTCCAGATGTGCGACGAGATTCACTGGACCGTCGGCACCAAGGAAACGGCTGAGCCGCGTGCTCGCATCATCATGAAGGCGGGCGATATGGCGGCGATGCCTGCGGATTGCCGCCATCAGGGCTTCTCGCCCAAACGATCGATGC